>CAMLLA010000242.1 GCA_946480525.1 uncultured Asticcacaulis sp.
GCCCGTTTTGTCCGAGTTGAATCTGGTCGGCATGCACGACTTCATTGGCTTCCGGGTCGAGAATAGCACTTACGGTACGGCGGTCGGTATCCGCATCAACAACGGTAAATGCCGGTCCAATCTCACGGAAATTCTGGCTCTTCATTACGCTGTAGCGTTTACCTGGCGCCATTTTCACGAGGACGATCAGAGCATGACCTGCCAGGACCCGTTCGCCGTCGAACAGCGCGGTTTTCTGAAAGTCAAGCTTGCCTCCGGACGAGCCGCCTATGAACAGGCATGGGAAAAGGCCGCAATCGTACACGGCCTCCATAAAATAGCTCTCGGAATTCGATAGTCCGTCGATCAGCGTCAAGGCAAAGGTGTCGGTCGCGTCGATCCGGATGCGCGCTCGGATCTCTCGCAACGACTGCGATATCCGCGCGACGCGGTCCTCTCGGGACAGCGACGGATGTCCGGAACGGATATCATCGCAGTGGAGCGGGACTGTCAGGATGTCAACCTCGGCGAACAATGCCGCGGGGAAGACCTGAAGGACGACGTTGTCCCAGCTTTCCGAGGTCTGGCAATAGATAGCATTACCCGGTTCGCCGCACAATTCGCCGGCTGTTGTCGCGGCAATGACCCGAGTGCCACTGAGGGTCTTCAGCTGCCTGCACAACCGGTCGAAATCCAGATGAGGGGATATAAAGGCGACGACCAGGCCAGCGGGTTGGCCGGCGAAACGAAATGCCTCGCTATCAACGGCCTCAAGGCGGGAATTGGTTCGGAGGGTGCGAATCCCTTCAACGAAAGCCGGCTGGATATCGGGGCTCGCTTCTGCAGGGCTGCTCTGATCCTGACCGGAAAGGAGGGCTGCGCACACTGCCGGCGTTTTTCTGAAAAACATACTGTATCTCCCGAACTCTCGTCACTTCTAATTACCATAATCTTTCTGGGGTTAATCAGAGATGAAACCGATTGCATAAGTTTAATGCGCGGAAGAATGTGAAACATTTGGCTGTCTGCGTTATTTCATATCGGAGCGAGCGCCGCGCTTATTGATGTTCTGAATTCAAGTCCGGGGAAGTGCTCCGCTTGTCAGTACCTGACGCTTATGGTCACATAGGCGCTGCGCGGAGCGCCCGGCGTGATGTTGTTGTCGCTATGTGCGTTTGGATAGTACGCGATGTCGAACAGGTTTTCGATATTTAGCTGAAGCAGGAGCTTCCGCGAGAGTGCGTAATAGAAGGCGCCATCTATGCGCGTATAACTGTCAAGGGTCACACTGTTGCTGATCGAGGCATAGGACTTGTCGCGATACAATACGCCCAGCGCTGCGCCAAGCGTCGGCGTGAAGTCATACCGGTTCCACAGGCTGAAGCTGTTCCTTGGTGTTTGCGCCAGAGCGCGGCCTGCCGGCGTCGACCCAACGGCCTGAACCGTGCGGGCATCTTGCCAGGCGTAGCCGGCGACGACTTGCCAGGCAGGGGTAACCTGTCCCGACAGCGACAGTTCCACGCCTTCGACCCGCTGCGCATCTCCCGGCAGCAGGATCAGCTTCGTGGCGTCGTTTGGGTCGGTAACCGCCGAGTTGCCGCGGTTCAGCCGATATGCGGCGGCGGTGAAGCTCAGGGCGGGGTTGATGTCCCACTTGGCGCCAATCTCGTAATTATGGAACTCTTCCGGGTCCAGCGTCTGGTTGCTGACGCTGAGCGAGGCAAGCTGTTCGCCGGAACGCGGCAGGTAGGTCACACCGTAGCTGGCATAAAGCGAGAGATTGTTCACCGGCTTGTAGATCACGCCCAGGCGTGGTGAAATCAGGTCGTGCGATGACGACAGGTTTCGGGTTTCCGGTGTCGTCGCCCGTAGATTTGTGACCTCCGCTTCGAAGCTGTCGAAACGGATACCGGCGACAGCCTGCCAGTGATCGTTGAAGACGATCTGGTCCTGGACGTAGACGGCGGCAAAAGTATTGACGCTCCTATTCTTCGCGTCTGAAGCCGATGGCTCAAAGATCACAGGTACCGAAAGGGTCGGCGCCGACAGGCTTACGACGCAGTTGGTCGTGGTGCTTCCGGTCAGGCAGGCGCCATTGTGCAGGGTGAAATAGCCGGTCTTGCGCAGGTTATCGGTTTCCTGCCGGCCGATTTCCACGCCCGTCAGCAGGGTGTGGGCGACATTACCCGTGCGGGCGCTGAAGACCAGGTCGGTCTGGTTGAAGGCGTTTTCACGCCGGGTGTGGTTGTTGTAGGCGCTGATGCCGACTGTTGTCGCTGCCGCGTCGACAGTGCCTGGGAAGATGTTCTGATAGAATTTGTCGTAATTGGCCAGCCGGACGCGGTTGCGCAGTGTAACGCCGTTCTGGAATTGATGCTCAACGAAGGTTTGAAACGCATTGACCTCGGACTCGGTCGGGCTGAGGGACGGGTTGCCGAAGAAGGTCGATGTGTCGGTTTCGACCGGGTGGCGGGTGCCGCCGCTGGCGACGCTATAGCTAGGAACGCCGCGATCAGCGACGCGCTCGTCCTTGTAATACTCGTAGCCCAGGGTAATCAGCGTATCGTTTGTCGGTCTGAAGGCGAGGGTGGGGTTGATCCCCTGACGCTGGTAGGTCGCGCCGTCACGATAACTGCCGGAGTCTTCCCACAGACCGGTGATCCGGAAGGATGCTTCCGTCGCAAGATTGCGCCCCAGGTCCACGGTTAGCCGCTTCTTGTCGTAAGACCCGGCCTGGAGGTTGAGCCGGCCGGTCTCCGTGAAATCGGCGACCTTGGTGACCCGGTTGATCAGGCCGCCGGGGCTGCCCCGGCCGAAGATCATGGCGTTGGGGCCCTTGAAGGCTTCAATGCGCTCGATATTGTAGGTGTCACGGTAATATTGTACATCGTCACGCATGCCGTCGATGAAGAGGTCCGCCGTTGACGAATTGCCGCGAAACACCAGGCCGTCGCGGTTGCCTTCGCCCTGAGTGGCGCCAAAGCCCGGCACATAACGGACGGCGTCCGCCATCGACTGGATGGCCTGGTCGTTGATCTGCTTCTCGCCGATTACTGTTATCGCCTGAGGGACGTCGCTCAGGCTGGTATTGGTCTTGGTGGCTGTGACGCTGGTCTTGGGATTGTAACCCGTTCGCTCGCCTCTGACGATGACGATATTGGCGTCGGCGTCCTCCGCAGCCACGGCACTATGGACCAGCCCTAGAGCCGATCCGCACAGTAAGCCAGACATGAGCAAGGTGCGGCTGTATATGAATTTTTGCATTTCAATACCCCTGGAGAAGCGAGCGCGCCGTAACAGGGCGCGATTTGCAAATGTGTCGCAATAGCGGCGGGGTATCACTCTTGAGAATGAGACGCAAGACTGTGCGACGTATTGCCTCACCGGGGTTTTAGTTTTCGTTAAATGCGTGTGAATGGCCGAGGCAGTCTTTTATGTAATTATTGACATTCTTTGGAAATGTAATTGACTTAATTGAATGTGGATTGCGATTTTGAGGGGGTAAGTATTGTTATTAATTCTACGAACATGTTGACGTGTGTAATTGCTGTTTTAAATGATTTTTTGGATGTTTTGAGATGGGTTGAATGCTAAGCGCGATAGTCAGCATTCTATTGTCAAGGTTTGCCTTCGACATTTATCCGCCAAGGCACGCAACAGCCGTCAGTTAGCTTGGCCCAAGCGTCTATATATCGTACTGCGATGAATACCCAACTGCCGGGCCGCAGCGCTAACGCTGCCGTTATGGAGCGCCAGGGCCTGGTGGATTGTCGATAGCTCCACCTCTTCGAGTCGCGGCTGGTCCAGGCACAAGGGCGCTGCCGCCGTTTCGCCGTCAAGCACGGCGTGAAACGTCTGGCCGTCGTGGCTGCGCAGCAGGCCTGATGCCAGACGGCCCGCTGTGACATCAAACAATTCCTCGATATGGGTGTGATCCAGGCCGTCCCAAGTCCGGCTGACCAGGGACAGGCCTCGCCGGTTGGCCGCGACGACGACGCCGTCCCTCAGAACCAGGATGCCCTCGCGCGCCACGCCCAGGAGACTGGGATCGGTCTGGAAGCGCAGGGTGCGGCAACTGTCGAAGCCACCGCGAAACAGGCGATGCTCGATCTGTTCGACCGCAAGCCGGACCAGACCCAGGACATGGCCACTGGAAGCTGAAGCCGCAGTCGAGATGTCGAGCACGCCGATGGTTGCGCCGCGTGGATCGATGATCGGGGTCGCGGCGCAGCTTAATCCCTGGTGGCCGCGGAAATAATGCTCGGCACCGTTGACGGCAACGGCGCGGCGTTCGGCGATTGCCGTGCCGATGGCATTGGTGCCGGTGCCGTCCTCGCTCCATATGGCGCCCGGGCTCAAGGACACCTGGGCGGCCTTGTCAGCAAAGCTTGGGTCACCCACGGCGTCAAGGATCTCGCCGCGTGCATTGGTCAGGATGACGATGCCGGAGATTTCACGCGCCTCCCCATAAAGCGCGTCCAACTCCGGGCGGCAGATACGACGCAACGCCTCGTGTTTTTCATGCAGGCTTTTCAGTTCGACGTGTGTCGGAGCCTCGACTTGCGGCGTGGCACGTTCGTCCAGCCCCATGTCGGCACAACGAATCCATGATCGCAATATGGCGTGACTGATCTGTTCGACCGGCAATCCCTTGTCGGCGAAGAAGACTTTGCGAGCCTGTTCGATCTGCGACGGGCTACTTTGCGCCAAGCCCCGCTCCCTGTATGCGTTATTGTCTTCAGGGAAAGCCCATTGTCTCGCGCGCGCAAGTTTATTCGCAATGGGTCACGCAAGATGTGATGTCGCAACTGCATAGGTGTCGCATTTTGCGACACCTATGGGCGCGCTTGTCGTGGCGCGCGACAATTCTGCGCACGCCGCCAAAAAAACAGACCTCGGACACAGGTTCGCATCATGGTGCGCATTGCCAGGTTTCCAGCCAGGGCGCAGCCTCAGGGCAAGGGGCTAGATAAGCCCAAACCTGCAAGGAGGCTATCATGACCAAGTTCGAAAGACTCATCGCGGCCGAGCAGCCGTTCAAGACACGCTACGGCAACTACATCGGCGGCCAATGGATCGCGCCCGTCAAGGGGCGGTACATGGACAACACCTCGCCCGTTAACGGACGCAAGCTCTGCGAAGTGCCGCGGTCTTCGGCGGAAGACATCGAGCTGGCGCTTGACGCCGCCCACCGGGCCAGGGATGCCTGGGGGCGGACCTCGGTTACGGAACGCTCTCATATCCTGTTGAAGATCGCCGATCGCATCGAGGCCAATCTATCCCATATCGCCGAGGCCGAGACCTGGGACAACGGGAAGCCCCTTCGCGAAACCATGGCCGCGGATATTCCGCTCGCAATCGACCATTTCCGCTATTTCGCCGGCTGTATCCGTGCCCAGGAGGGTTCGATCGGTGAAGTGGATAAGGATACGGTTGCCTATCATTTCAATGAGCCCCTCGGCGTGGTCGGCCAGATCATCCCGTGGAACTTTCCCATCCTGATGGCCGCTTGGAAGCTGGCCCCGGCCCTTGCCGCAGGCAACTGCATCGTGCTGAAGCCGGCTGAGCAGACTCCCGCCTCGATCCTGGTCGTGGCGGAGATCATCCAGGACTTGCTGCCACCGGGCGTCCTCAATATCGTCTCCGGCACAGGCCTCGAAGCCGGAAAACCCCTGGCGCAAAGCCCGCGCATTGCCAAGATCGCATTTACCGGCTCGACGGCTGTCGGCAAGGAGATCATGCGCTACGCTGCGGACAACGTCACCAACATCACCCTGGAACTGGGCGGCAAGAGCCCGAATATCTTCTTCGCCGACGTCATGAGCGAGGACGACGACTTCCTGGACAAGGCCATGGAGGGGTTCGCCTTCTTTGCCCTAAATCAGGGCGAGGTCTGCACATGTCCGTCGCGGGCCCTGGTCCAGGAATCCATCTATGACCGCTTCATGGAGCGCGCTGTCAAGCGGGTCGAGGCCATCACCCAAGGCGACCCGCTGCACATGGGCACGATGATCGGCGCCCAGGCATCGCAGGAACAGTTCGATAAGATTCAGCGCTATCTGGAGATTGGCCGCGACGAGGGCGCCAAGGTGCTGGCGGGCGGTGAGGTCAATCGTCTCGGCGGAGACCTTAACGACGGCTATTACATCAAGCCCACTATTTTCGAAGGCCACAACAAGATGCGCGTCTTCCAGGAGGAGATTTTCGGTCCAGTCGTTTCGGTAGCGACTTTCAAGACTGTGGAAGAAGCCATTGAAATCGCCAACGACACGGTCTACGGCCTGGGGGCAGGGGTGTGGTCACGCGACATGAATGTCGCCTATCGCGCCGGCCGCGGCATTCAGGCCGGCCGGATATGGACCAACTGCTATCACGCCTATCCGGCTCACGCCGCCTTCGGTGGCTACAAGCAGTCTGGCATCGGCCGGGAAACACACAAAATGATGCTGGACCATTACCAGCAGGTCAAGAACATGCTGGTGTCGTATTCCCCCAGTAAATTAGGGTTCTTCTAGAGCGATATGGCGAAAAGTGTAAGCGGTTTTCGCCTTAAATATCGCGATA
>CAMLLA010000243.1 GCA_946480525.1 uncultured Asticcacaulis sp.
CGGCAAGCTCGGGCGCCACGGTCGTCCACGCCGTTCCGGCCGCGACGCTCCAGTCGATCGTCAGCACCCATTCCTCGGTCAATGACATTCCGTTCTTCAGCACGGGCGACCTTGGCTATTCCGGCGGCGTCCGCCAGTGGCTCAACAATACCTACGACACCTATTACGCCACCATCGCCGCCAGCGGCACGACCATGGATGTGAAGGCGACGAACCCCAACGCCGGCACGATGGGCAGCTATCAGAACTTCCTCGACACCTGGACGGTCGAGGAAAACACCGACTCCGCTTACCTCCAGATGGGTTTCCGCTTCGATGAGGACTTCCCCTTCCCGATCGATGGCGTGATCGGCGGCAGGTACATCGAGACGGATACGCGCTCCAGCGGCTTCAACCGCGTCCAGAACGGCGCGACGGTCACCTTCGTGCCCGGCGTGCGCGAAGGCAGCTATTCGGAATTCCTGCCGTCATTCAACATGCGGATGAAATTCGTGCCCAACCGCTGGGTCGGCCGCTTTACCGCAACGAAGGTCATGTCGCGCCCGGCTCCAAGCCAGCTGGCCCTGCGCCGCTCCACCGACATTGTCGGCCTGACCGGCTCGCGCGGCAATCCCGAGCTGCTGCCATTCGTAGCGACGCAGTTCGACCTGGGCCTTGAGCACTACATCAATTCGGACAGCTTCTGGTCCTTCACCCTGTTCCGGAAAGACATCTCGCGCTTCATCGTCAACCAGGTCGCGCCGGAAGACATCGATGGCACGACCTACGCCATCAGCCGGCCGGTCAATGTCGACGACCCGGTAAAGATCTCCGGTTTTGAAGCCGGCCTGCAATATGCCCTCGACTTCCTGCCGGCGCCGTTCGACGGTCTGGGCGTCCTGGCCAATGTCACGGTGCAGGAGGACAAGGGCTATAAGGGCACCGACCTCCTGACCGGCGCCGCCCTGCCCTATCCCGGCCTGTCCAAGACCAGCTACAACACCTCGATCTATTACGAGACCGACCGGATGAGCGCGCGCCTGTCCTATAACTGGCGCGACAAGTGGCTCATTACCCCGGCCGGCCGCGGCAACCTGCCCGAGTTCAACAAGGCCTACGGATCACTGGATGCCGCCGTCAACCTCAACCTCACCCCCAACTGGACGCTGTTCCTGGAAGGCGTGAACCTGACGGATCAGGTCCGTGTCGAATACAATGCCGACGCCCGCGTCATCGGCAACGAGACCTTCGGCTCCCGCATCTTCCTGGGGATCCGTTACAAGCAATAATCCCCGTCGCCGACTCCTCCTCGTGAAGACGCGATGAACTGGCTGCCACCTTTGGGTGGCAGCGTTTTTTCCTGACCGTTCGCGCTGTGGCCGTATTGACGGTCAGTCCTTGAACAGCAGAGGAGCAAGTTCGCGCAGGCTGCGCCGCCACGACAGGAATTCGTGCGCCGTGTTCGGAGACACGTAGAAGACGCTGTTGACGCCCGAGGCCTTCAACGCCTCGGCATTGACGCGCGGGTCCTGGCGCGGCTGACCCGGAGGGCCGGCGCGGCCGCCTTCGAGTTCACGGCTGCCGAAACTGACAAAGGCCAGCTTGACCTTGTCGCGGAAACCGGGGGCCTTGTCGACATCCTCGACCGAAATCGTTCCGCCGCTCAAAAGGCCGATGTGCGAAAACGTGTCGAGATTGGCGAATGTGATCAGCTTGGTCTCGAAGCCGCCCATCGACAGACCGGCCATGGCGCGGTGCGGCTGGTCGGACAGGGTGCGGAAATGGCTGTCGACATAGGGGATCAGCTCCTTGACCAGGACCGTCTGGAACGGCTTGATATCAAACGAGCCCAGGCCGCCCGGCCGGACATCGTTCGTCATGCCGTAGGTCATGACGATGATGAAGGGCCGCGCCTTGCCGGCGGCGATCAGGTTGTCCATGATCAGGTTGGCGTGGCCCTGGTTCGACCAGGCGGTTTCGTCCTCACCCCAGCCGTGCTGAAGGTACAGCACCGGATAGCGGGCGTTCGGATTCTTGTCGTATCCCGGCGGCGTATAGACAAAGGCGCGGCGTTGCGTTCCCGTGCTGGGCGAAGGGAACAGGATCTGTGACACGTTGCCATGCGGCACGTCCTTGAGCGCATAGAAGTCCGCGTCATGCGCCGGAATTTCGATACCGCTTTCCCATCGTATCGAGCCGTAGAAGTTGCGCGTGCCCGGATCGTTGAAGGTGCCGCCGTCAACGGTCAGGTGATAGTAGTGAAAGCCCTCGTCAAGCGGACCTTCCGACGTGCCGGTCCACGCTCCGTCCGGGCCTTTGGTCAGGACCGTGCCTCCGCGCCCGCCGAGGCCAAGGCTGACCTTGACGTTCTTAGCATCGGGCGCAGTTATGCGAAAGCGCGCATAGCCCTGCGAATTGACCTGGGGGTAGTCCTGGCCGGGCTGGTTGAGGGATGACGGCTTGAAGTCTTCGGCAATTGCCGGCGCCGCGGTCTGTGCCGAAACAGGTCCCGCGATCAGGAACGCAGCCGCCGCGGCGGTCATCAGGTAGTTCATTCGATGTCTCCCATTTTACGCCGTCGTTGTTCGCGGCGCGTTCATTCTTGGATTACGGTAAACAACGCGGCGCGGCGTGAGCTTCAGCGGTCGGGGAGTAAAGGGATACCTAAGGCCATCTGCCGGAAGCAGGATCGGCGCCAAAATGTTACCGGTAACAGAAGCTATTACATCAGACAATTTCCGTCAATCGCGTAATTCTGCTTTTCGGGGAACACGGTCCGGCCCGCAGGCTCTGTAACTGACTGCGGCGCAGTGGTATTGTCTTAGGGAATATTTTAACGCGGTTCTTGTCGGACAACAGAAGCTATTCGTCGGCACCAATGCAGTTTATTTCCGCAATTGGCCCTTAAGAGACATTGGTGGGCATTCTAGCGCTACGAAAGCGGACGTACGCTGGCAACACTGGAGTTGACGCTTTCCAGACAATCGGTTTGGCAATATGCAAGTCAGCGGACAGTCTAGGGCGTATCTCACGAATGGTCCGTTACTAAAGTAGTCGTGACTGTTCTTCCGAGGTGATCGTGGATGACATGCTCGCCCATTGAAGTTAATCCCTCCCTTTTCAAATCCCGTTGATCGGAATAGAAATTTAGCTTGCGCGCATTTTTCAGCTTGGAGCGCACCTTAAAGCACGCGATAGTTGTTTCCATGGTTCGCGGATAGTGAGCAGATCATCTCCTGGTGGTATTGGTAGCCAGGCACCCACAGGGAGGAACGCGCGCTGCCCAAAAACGACGACAAGGGGGCATCAAGTATGCCTGAAAGCCAGAGCGGTATCGAGCTTGGTTCCCGGTACCGCGACGCGCTTCGACTACTGTTTATTCTGGAAGCCGGCGCTGAGACTGAAACTGAGCCGACCGACACTGTGGTCAAACGTTTCCGCGCCGAAAAGCGTCTGATGGCTATGGACTTTCTTGTTCGTTACCCTGACTACCTCGCTGATGCATTGCTCGACCGCTATCAGGAAACGCAAGATCCAGAACTTCTCATCGAGGTCCAAAAGATATTCGACACTGACGAGCCATCGATCAGGCTTGTACGCATGGTCCGCTGGCATCACGGCGCCTATCAGAATGTAGAAGAGGCGCTATCCACCCTCAGTTACTACGGCTTGATCCAACCCATGCAGTTCAAATCCGAGGATGGCAAGGTTCGGCATTACGAGTATCTGATCTCGCCAAAAGCGCTGACCTTTCTCAGCACCTGTGTCGAGGAATATAAGGATCTCGGATGGTACCGCGACCGGTTAAAGCTGGTCATGCGGGTTGCCACCGGAAAGAGTGGCACGGCGATGAAAGAGTGGCAGTACGAGCACCCGGCTTACGCGGCGACGGTGCAAGGTGATTTCATCCCAAGCATTCGCGACCAGGTACATAAGCGACTTTCCGCCATCAAAGGAGCGGCCAAATGACAAAACGTCGCGAAATCGAATCGACTGAAAAAGGCTGGATCAAAGCCATTGCCGAAGACAGCCAGAACACCGAAGCGGATGTCCGCTCGGTTCTGCAGAGGTTTGGCGTCAAAGCTCAAACGGCACCACCGCGCGCGAAGAGCCTACGTTTCCACAGCGTGAAAATCCGCGGCACGCGTGAGGCGTCTGAAAACGACGGCGAGTTTGAACTCATCTGGGACAAACTTGATGCCGGGCTCTGGGCAGTTATGTCGGAACGAAATCTGCGGGGTAAGTCGTCGTTATTGAACCTTTTGCATGCCAGTCTTCGGGGTGATTTTCCGGGCCGGCTGAAGCCCGACATCTGGAAATGGCTGGCGTATGTCGAGGTCGTCTATTCGATCGACAATGTTCGGCACAAGACGCTGCTTGAAAAAGACGCCGGCGAAGAAGACCATGAAGTGACACGAGCCACCATCAGCCGCCTCAATAATGGAAACTGGGTCGAGCTCTACGCTGGTGACGGCGCGGGGGGTCTCAAAGCCGAGACTGAATCTTTGATGATGTCGGAACTCGGTTTCACGCCCATTTTTGCGCATAACTCGAGAACGGGCGGACATGCGCATGGCTGGCCGCTGATTTCGTCCGCACTGTTTCTCTCCAGCGATTCGGAGAACAAGGCACTTTTCGGCGATATTGTGATGGACGCCATTCCGCTTCGCCTGCTCCAGCTCTTTATCGGCATGCCTTGGGTGTCGACCTACAGCGCGGCACTGACAGCGTGTAAATTTGAAACTGAGCAGACGACGCAATCGGAAGGGACGGGCTTGCGCGCGGCTCTGACGGAGCGTCTGCTCTCAGTCGAATCCGATCTGATGGCCGCCCGCGTAACCGCGGCCGCCGAAGGCAATCGCGCCGATAAGCGCAAGGCGCTCACAAGCCTGGACAGTCAGATCGTCGAAGCACGAAAAACTGCCACGCAGTCGCGCGAGACACTTGAGGCGAGCGCGACAACGGTCGAAAACGTCGGCGCCAGTTTCGATGAAGCCAGGCGGCGACTTAAACGTCTCCAAGACGAGCAGTCCGCCGGCTATTCCTTCCGCAAGCTAAGTCCAAGCTGCTGTCCAGCCTGCGAAGCGTCTTTCACGTCGATCGTTGCTGGGCCCGAACCCGTTGCAGACGGATCCTGCGTACTTTGCAAAAACACGCTCCCACCGTCAGGTGACGATGTCGCCAATGCCCACATTGCTGACGCCAAACAACAGGTCGATGCTCTGCAAGCTGCGTTGAATGAGGCCAAGGTTGCGGCCAAGACGGCCAAGGCTAGAGAGGAAACGGATCGAAATCACGTAACCTCACTAAAGATCCAGATTGACGCGCTTCAGGACGCGTTGTCTCAACTGTCAGCCGAACCTGAAATGACCGTTGTGCAACTGGAGGCCAAGCAGCAACAGCTGGCGGAAATGATCGCCGCCCTTGACACGCCTACAGTAGCGGCCTCGCAGAGTGCTGCCGAGGTGGACATTCTCAAATCGGCCGCCGAAATTAGCAAAGCGCTGATGATGACGCTGCAAGAAGAGGTGCTCGGCGAATTGTCTGCCTCCGTCATGGCGCTGGCGCAGAAGTTCGGCGTGTCGAACGTGAGCAGTATGCAGCTGGATAATGGGGGACGACTAAAGGTGCATCAGGGGGGCGCAGATACGTTCTTCGGAAAAATGACGGTCGGCGAGCGTCTGCGCATCAAAATCGCCATCGCACTGGCGGCCGTCGAAGTCGCCAAAAGCCGCGGCTTCGGCCGCCACCCTGGTCTGTTGGTTATCGATTCGCCGGCATCCGAAGAAGTAGTGACGACGGATTTTCAAGAGATGCTTGACAGCGTCTCGGCTGCCGCTGAGGCGATCGGTGACATTCAGATCATCATCGGCACCATCGCCCGCCAGGCTGTCACGGCTGTCGTACCGGAATCGCATCGACTGCACGCCAAGGGCGATGCGTACCTATTCTAATGACGCCATGAACGCACTAGAGGCCAAACTGCTGCATGCTGGCGCTTCAGATGGACCTGCGGGTTTGGATCAAACCACACTCATACAGGCGGTGGGTGAACTCGATAGCGAGGCCGACTTCGCGGACGGGTTCAGCTGGTTATGCAAATGGCACGGGATAGAGCCTGTCCAGGAAGCCCTCCTGTGGATGCTAGGTCAGGCCGAGGATGGCCTCGTCCTCGCGGAATTGGTGGATGCGCTAGGGCAGCATGCCGCCTTGTCACCGATGCTCCGACGCGGCGCGTACGACATTTTTCGTTTGGTGTTCAATGACCAGACCTGCCATCCCTGGTCGCGATCGCAGGCTTTGCGAGGCGCTCTTGTCGTCGCTCAGGACGACCCGAGCCTCATCCGGCGCTTCCAATCCGACCTTTTGGATATCCGAGAAGATGATGACGAAGGCTATCTTCGAAATGCCGCCAAGATCGTCGGCGCCATTCTTAGACGGTTTCCGCATGACGACTACCGTCAACTTCTGGTCCGATTATCAGGTGTCAGTGGCGCTGTAGATGAAGCCTCGCTTGAACTTGGATTTGATGAACTCAGGCAGGCGCTCGGCGCAGGC
>CAMLLA010000244.1 GCA_946480525.1 uncultured Asticcacaulis sp.
GAGGAGATACAGCGCATTCACTCCTCCCTGTGCGAAGCATGGGGAGGGGGACCGCACGAGACAATGCTTGCATTGGCGAGATGTGGTGGTGGGGTTTCTTGTTCAGGTGCACCGTGGCGCGATACAAATTAAAGCTTGAAGATACGCGCCTCTGGGCATTGGTTACCGCGACCGTGCGCCCGCATAAGACGACGCGCGCCGAACCCTCTCCGCCGGAAATCGAAACCGTCCATATCGCCGATATGCCGAAGCCGATGGTCGCGGAAAAGCCAAAGCCCCTGTCGCTCACGCCTTTCGCCATTGGCCAGGCGATCAAGCCCCAGACCGGCTACAAGCTCTCCTTCGACAGCCCGAAGTTCGAACCCGATCCGATCGAGCCGCGCCGCAAGCGCCGGCTGTCACGCGAGCGCGATCCGATCGAAGCGCGGCTGGACCTGCACGGGCTGAACAGCTTTGCCGCCGAAGCGCGCCTCAAGGCCTTCGTGCAACAGGCCTATGCCAACGACTACCGCGCCGTGCTGGTCATCACCGGCAAGGGCATGGCGGAAAACGGCATATTGAAGCGCAATGCGCCGGAATGGCTGGCCGACCCGCAGCTCAGCCATATCGTCGCCGGTATCAGCCAGGCCCACGCTCGCCACGGCGGCACTGGCGCGCTTTATGTCGCGCTGAAGCGCCGGGTTTGATATGGAAATCAGCCCGATTTATCGATGGTTCTACAATCTCCTGCTAGGTGCAGCCATGCTTTCACTAGCGGTTACCCTAGGTATCACGGGCCCTCAGGTGCAAAATGCTGTCCTTGAACGAAGATTAGAAACAGCCGACGCGTCCGAAGGCCTGACATACGCCATAAAAATGAAGGGGCTGACGCTATACGGCACGCGGTCCGAATGGATGATGGACAGGTTCAACCGCACGGCATTCTTTTCACTATTCGGTATCGTGCTGCTGGGCATGCTCACAGGTCAGATCAAGTTTAGAGAAACGCCCAAGACAGACTAATTGTCAGATCAGCCCACGTTCCCTGGCCAGTTCATTCAGGTTGACGCGCGGGCGCGGGCCGAAATGGCTGATCACTTCCGCTGCGGCCAGCGAACCGAGCTTCGCGCAGGTCTCGATATGCAGGCCCTGGGTCAGGCCATACATGACGCCCGCCGCGTACTGGTCGCCGGCGCCCGTCGTGTCGATCACCTTGTCGACCGGCGCGGCCTCGACCGTGTGCGTGTCTTCGAATTTGATGGCGACCGAGCCCTGCTCCGAACGCGTGATGAAGGCGAGGTCGACCTTGGTGCGCAGATAACGCAGCGCCTTGTAGAAGTCATCGGTCTGGAACAGCGACAGCAGCTCGCCTTCATTGGCGAAGACCAGGTCGATATGGCGCTCGATAAAGGCCAGCAGATCCGTGCGCCAGCGGTCGACGACAAAGGTGTCCGACAGGGTGATGGCGGTCTTGCGGCCGGCCGAGCGCGCGATCTGTGCCGCCTTGGCGAACGTTTCGCGGCCCGACGGCGAGTCGAACAGATAGCCTTCCAGGTAGGTGATCTGTGACGACCGGATGATGTCGGCGTCGAGGTCTTCCGGAGCGATCAGGGCGGCCGCGCCCAGATAGGTCGCCATCGTGCGCTGGCCGTCCGGCGTGACATTGATCAGGCAGCGGCCTGTCCGCGCCGGGTCGTCGTGCAGCACCGGCGTGTTGAAGGTCACGCTCATCTTTTTCAGGTCGCGGGCGAAGGCCTCGCCCAGCGCATCGTGGGCCACCTTGCCGACATAGGCGCATTTGGCCCCGAACGACGCCGCGCCCGCAATCGTGTTACCGGCCGATCCGCCCGACTCCTGCTCGCTCTCGGCCATCGCCTCGTAAAGGCTGGTGCCGCGATGGGTGTCGATCAGGGTCATGGCCCCCTTGTGCAGGTCGTGCGCTTTCAAAAAGGCGTCGTCCGCGGGCGCCAGAACATCGACGATGGCGTGGCCGACAGCGGTGATGTCGTAGGTCAGGTCCATGGAAAATCCGGAAAAATCGGTTGCGTCAAAAGATCGGTCGGGGAATAGAACCTCCATGACCAAGACGCTACTGTTTTTTACGCCCGATCCCTCGACGCCGTCGCACCACGGCCGCTGGCCCGCCGTGCTCGACAGCTACCGCGAAGCGTTGAAAGGGCTGGATGTGGCCATCAGCGCGCAGCCGTGGTCGGAGCCGGTCACCGCGCCTTACGATCTCATCTGTCCGATTGTCGCCTGGGGTTACCACAATGCGCCGGACCGATTCCGCGCGGCGCTGATGGCCCTGAAAGACGCCGGGCGTCGCCTCTTCAATCCCGCCGACATCGTCAGTTGGAATGTCGATAAGCGTTACCTGCGCGACCTGGCCGAAGGCGGCGTGCGCATCATCCCGACCCACTTCGTCGAACGCATAACCGACGAGGCCATTGCCCACGCCCGCGCCGATTTCGGCGACGCACTGGTGCTGAAACCCGTCGTGTCCGCCGGCGCCAAGAATACCCTTGTCTGGCGGAACGGCGAGACCATCGCCTTTGATGCGACAGACGCCGGTGCAGCCAGCGCCAAGGCCGGACCGCCCGAGGGTGCCGCCATGATCCAGCCCTTCATGCCGTCCATCCAGGAAGAGGGCGAATGGTCACTGCTGTTCTTTGCCGGTGAATTCTCACACGCCGTCCTGAAGACGCCGAAATCGGGCGACTTCCGCTCACAGCCCGACTATGACGCGCATCTTCGCGCCCTGCCCCCGCCGCCCGAAGCGATGATCCTGGCAGCCACCGCCATCGACTATATCGGCGCCGACCGCCTGCTCTATGCCCGCGTCGACATGGTGCGCGATACGGAGGGGCGTTTCTGCCTGATGGAACTGGAACTGATCGAGCCCGATCTTTACCTCGGCTACTCGGATGGCGCGGCCGATCGCCTGCGCCACGCCTTTGAAATCGCCCTGTTCGGCGGCTGCGCCTGCCACGCCTGAAGGGTTATAATACCGCCTCATTCCCCTCACGCAATTTTCGCTTGAAAAATATTAACCGCGGGCGCTTAGTTTCGCTTTCGTAATTGGCTGGGGGCAAGCCATAAACATATGACCAATGCCGCCGCCACTCCGCGGCTCGCGCAGGCGCTCTTCGTCGATGACAGCGCCGCCGAGATCCGCCTTGTTACCGAACTGTTGAACCGGGCGTCCGTGCAGTTCGACGGCCACTGGGTCAGTTGCGGCGAAGACGCCCTGGGCTTCCTGCGACGGGACAGGGGTTTCGAGAACGCCCCCACGCCCGACATCATCTTCCTCGATCTCAACCTGCCCAAGCTCAGCGGCGCCAAGGTCTTGCAGATCATCCAGAGCGATCCTCACCTGAGCCGCATTCCCGTCGTGATCCTGAGCGGTTCGGATCACGAAGACGACATCATCAATGCGCGGGAACGCGGCGCCACCCACTATGTCGTCAAGCCGCTCGACTACCCGAAACTGCGCGAAACCGTGACCCTGGTCGATACCCTGCGGCTGGTATCCGAAGGCAGCGAGTGGCACCTGACCCTGGCTTAGGAAAAGGTCGTGTTCTGGTGCACCGTCGCCGGCCGGGCATCGGGCGTTTCCGTCGTCATCTCGACAGTCCTCATCGCCAGGCCACGCACATGGCGCGTCCATAACCCAAAGGCCGGTGTGCGGCCGAACATCGAGGGCTCCGGGTAGGCATCGGCAAGATCGGACGGATCGCGCGCGGCGTCTTCCTCCGTCCCGCCGCCGGCATAGCTTAAGCGGATATTTTCCAGCGTTACGCCTTCGATCGGTTGGTCCGGCAAGCCCATGATCAGGGCGCTGTAATCGCCCAGGATGCCTTTCGCCGTGACATCGCGGATGGTGACATTGCGGATGGCGCCGGGCGTCGCACCTTCCGGCGCGCGCAGGCGGGCGCCGGCGCGCAGGAAGATCGGCGCCGTGGTGATCTCGCTCATGGTCAGCCGCTCGGCGACAACATCCTCGATTGTGCCACCGTCGACCGTCTCGATCGCCAGGCCGCGCGAGCGTTCAAACGTGCAGTCGCGGATATGGATATGACGGAAGTCGCCGGCGGACTCGGTCCCAAGCTTGATACGGCCGGTGACGCGGTCCTGGTCGGGCGCCAATTGCTGGGTCCGCCCGCGCGTGCCGTCGTAAAGCGTGCCCAGGTCATAGCCGCTGACCAGGCAGTTCTCGATCAGGATGTCTTCGGCCGGATGCGGATGGCCCAGCGAATGGCCGGCCTTCAGCACGATCGCGTCGTCATTGGGCGTATTGACCTTGCAGCCGCGCACCGTTACCCGCCGGCAGCCATCGATATCCAGCCCGTCGCGATTGGTGTCGATAAACAGGTTCTCGATCGTCAGGTCATCGACGCCGGTCGCCAGCACGGCGAAGTGCCCGCCATTGAGAAGGGTGAAATCACGCAAGGTGACGTTGCGCGCCCGGCACAGGCCGATCGTCTTGTTGCCCAGCCCCGCCATGGCCGAGACCTCGGGTGACAGGATGGACATCTCTTCGGCCGACAGGTTGCGCATGCTCAACGGGAACTCCCCCGCCTGTTTGCGCCAGCGCGAGCCCGGGCCTTCGCGCGTCAACCCGCGTCCGTCGATCAGGCCGGGACCATCGATGCGGATATCCTCGACATCGACGCCCGAGATCAGGCTGTTGCGCCAGTGGCTGTGTCCGAAGTCCTGCCACAGGTCGTGCGGATTGGGCTCAGCGGCATCGTAAGTACCGCCATGGATGGCCGGATCAGCGGCTTCCCACACGCAACCTTCGGACAGGTGGATATGGACGCCGCTGCGCAGGGGCACGGAGAAGCTTAAATAGTGTCCCGCCGGAAAGATCACGGTGTCCGCGGCGGCAATGGCGGCTCGGATGGCGTCGGTATCGACCGTGCCATTACCGGTCGCACCAAAATCGCGGATGTTGGCTTCAGACATCCGCAAGAATAGACGAGTCGACTTCGCTTAAACGCTGGGTGCCGGTCAGGACCATGGTGGTGCGCATATCCTTTTCCAGCAGGGCCAGCAGGTTCTCGACGCCTTTCTGGCCGGCGGTCGCCAGCGCATAGACAAAGGCGCGGCCCAGCAGCACCCCATCCGCCCCCAGAGCCAGCATGCGCATGACGTCGAGGCCGGTGCGCACACCACCGTCCGCGAATATGGTCAGGTCACCCTTGACCGCCGCAGCAATCGCCGGCAAGGCGCGCGCCGACGACAGGGCGCCGTCCAGCTGGCGGCCACCATGGTTCGACACGACGATGCCATTGGCGCCAAAACTCTTGGCGTCACGGGCGTCTTCGACGTCCAGAATGCCCTTGATGATCATCGGGCCCTGCCATTCGTCGCGGATCCATTGCAGGTCCTTCCACGAAATGCCGGGATCGAAATTGTTGCCCAGCCAGCCGATATAGTCGGCAAGGCCCGTCGCCTTGCCCAGATAGGCCGAGACATTGCCGAGGTCGTGCGGCGTGCCGTGAAGCCCGACATCCCACGCCCATTCCGGGTGCATAACCGCCTGGATCATGCGGCGGATTTCTGCGTTCGGGCCGCTCATCCCCGAATGCGGATCGCGATAGCGCGACCCCGGCACGGGCATGTCGACGGTAAACACCAAAGCCCCCGCGCCCAGATCCTTCGCGCGCTGCAGGACGTCTCGCATGAAGCCGCGGTCCTTCAGCACATAGAGCTGGAACCAGATCGGCTTGTCGCACTGGCTGGCGACCTCTTTCAGCGAACAGACCGAGACGGTCGACTGGATGAACGGGATATGCTTGCCGGCAGCTGCCTTGGCCGCCTGGACCTCGCCGCGACGCGCATACATGCCCGTCAGGCCCACCGGCGCCAGGCAGATCGGCAGGTTGTACTTCAGTCCGAACCATTCCGCGCTCAGGTCCAACGTTTCGGAGCCCTTCAGCACGCGCTGGCGCAACGCCACCTTGTTCAGGTCGGCGACATTGGCGCTGAGCGTCTGTTCGGCGCCTGAGCCACCGTCCAGATAGTGGAACAAAAACGGCGGCAGCTTGCGGCGGGCGGCTTCGCGATAGTCGGTCGGGGAGGCAATGATCATAAGCGTCTAATACTAACCTGCCAGCATATTGCCATAGCCAATAATGACGGTGGAGGCCACAAGCGCCAAAATACCTGTCCACACATAGGCCTTGGTCTTGACCGATGTGCCCTTCCACTCTTTCAGCGCAAAGCCCCAGAGGGTCGAGAACAGGATGATCGACGCCATGTGCAGGGTCCAGGACGAGAAGCCATAGGCGCCCATCTGGCTTTCACCCATGGTGTAGAAGAAGAACTGGAAGTACCACAGCGTACCGCCCAGCGCGGCCAGGCCATAGTTGAGCAGCAACGGAATCTTGGTGCCGGCTTCCTTGGCTTGGCCTACCCACTCGCCGGCGCTCTTGTTCTTGACGATCAGATAGCCCGACCAGATCAGATTGGTGAGGAAACCACCGATCAGAACCACGCACAACACCGGCAGACCGGCCC
>CAMLLA010000245.1 GCA_946480525.1 uncultured Asticcacaulis sp.
AGCGGCTTGCCGGCGATTTCCCCGCAGATCGACACCGGTGTGCCCGACTCCTCGGCGGCGCGCTGGATGCTGGCCAGCGCCCGCAGGAAGGGCGGCGACAGGGCGTCATAGCGCTCGCTCATCTTCGGATTGGTGCGGTCGGCGGCGAACAGGTACTGGGTCAGGTCGTTGGTGCCGACGCTGGCGAAGTCGACCAGGGGCAACAGGGCGTCGAGGTGCCAGAGCAACGACGGGCACTCGATCATGGCGCCGACACGCAGCAGCGACGGCAGCGGGCGTCCGCGGCGCTTGGCCCAGGCCATTTCGATATCGACCATTTCCCGCGCCGTGCGGAATTCGTCGATCGAGGCGACCATCGGAAACATGATGCGCAGTTCGCGCCCCTTGGCGGCGGTCAGGAGCGCGCGCACCTGCATGCGCAACAGCGCCGGGCGGTCGAGGCCCATACGGATGGCGCGCCAGCCGAGCGCCGGGTTTTCCTCGCGCTCCATCTCCATATAGGGCAGGATCTTGTCCCCGCCGAGATCAAGCGTGCGGAAGGTGACCGGGCGGTCGCCGGCCCCGTCCATGATGCGCTGATAGAGGTCGGTCTGGCGCTTGAGGCGCGGCAGGTCTTCGGAGACCATGAACTGGAATTCGGTGCGGAACAGGCCGATCCCCTCGGCGCCGACCTCGTTCATGATGTCGATGTCGAATTCGAGGCCGGCGTTCATCAGCAGGGTCACCCGCTGGCCGTCCTTGGTAACGGCCGGCACGTCCTTGATGCGCGAAAATTCGGCGCGCTGCTGGGTGCGCACGTCGATCCGGGCCAGGGCCGCACCAATGATATCGGGACGCGGGCGCAGATAGGCTTCGCCGGTTTCGCCGTCGACAATGACCGGATCACCCTGGTTGACCTTGTCACGCAGGGATTGCAGGCGGCCGACACAGGGGATTTGCAGAGCGCGGGCAACGATGGCCGCATGGTTCGACGCCGAACCCTCCTCCAGCAGGATGCCTTTCAGCCGCGTCCGGTCGTATTCCAGCAGGTCGGCGGGTCCAAGGTCGCGCGCGACCAGGATCGATTCATCGGGGATGTCGCGCGCCGTCGTGTTCTTGCCGGCCAGGACCCGCAGCAAGCGGTTGCCGAGATCCTCGAGGTCGTGGACGCGTTCGCGCAAGTAGGCGTCGCGGGCATTGTTGAGACGGGCGCGCTGTTCGTTACGGACGCGCTCGACGGCGGCTTCGGCGGTCAGGCCGTTACGCACGGCATCGATCAGGTTGCGCGTCCAGCCGCGGTCGTGAGCGAACATGCGGTAGGTTTCCAGCACGTCGAAGGTCGGCCCCGCCAGACCGTGCTGGCCTTCGAACATCTCGTCGATCTGTTCGCGCAGGGTGTTTATTGCCGCCAGGAGGCGCTTTTCCTCGGCAACCGGGTCGTCCGTCAAAAGGTGCTCGGGCGTCACCGGCACATCGTGCAGCACAACGACCCCGATCGCCAGCCCGTCGGCGAAGATCGAGCCTTTCAGCCGCTCCGGACGGCTTGGGGCCAGTTCGATGTCCTTGAGTTCCTCGAGGCCGACCAACTCACCGGCCGTGACGATCTCGGCCAGCACCATGGCGATGATCTGGAGGTCCTCGACCTCTTCTTCCTCGTAGCCGCGCGCCGCCTTGTTCTGCACGACAAGGACCCCGATCGTCCGGCCGCCACGCAGCAGCGGCACGCCCAGGAAGGAACGGAACGGGTCTTCACCGGTCTCCGGACGATAGGAGAAGCTTGGGTGGTCGGGCGCATCCATAAGGTTCAATGGTGCGCCGACGCGGGCGACTTCGCCGACCAGACCTTCGGACAGGCGCATGCGCGTCTTGTGGACCGCGTCGCGGTTCAGGCCTTCGGTTGCGAACAGTTCCAGTTCCTCGGAGGTGCGGCGCAGATAGATCGAACAAACTTCCGCGACCATGCTGGAGGCGATGATGCGAACGACGGCGTCGAGCCGCGCCTGGGCGGACTGATCGTCCTCCATGATTTCGCGGATTTGCCGCAGCAATCCGCGCTGGCCACGCACCGGACCTTGCTTCGTCACCAACTCGTACCCCTCTCGCCGTGCCATCCCGGGCGTTGTCATTGTCCGCCGGTTTCGCCGCGCTGTCTAGCCATGTGGCATCCCATCCGGCAACTCACGAAAGGGTTATAATCACAATGGTTTAACAGTCCGATACAATCAGCAGAAAGCCCCGGCGGGTGCCGGGGCCTTCAAGCCGCCAGGACCGCCGTCTTATGCCGCGCGCAAATCCTTGATAAAGGCCTGCACTTCGGCTTGCAGATCACCGGCCTGTTGCGTCAGGCTGGCCGACAGGCCCATCAGTTGTGTGGAGGCCTCACCGGTCATTTCCGCTGCCCGGCCGACGCCCAGGATGTTTTCCGTCACCTGGCCCGTGCCTTCGGCGGCGCGTGCCGTGTTCGAGGCAATTTCGCTGGTAGCGGCGCCCTGCTGCTCGACGGCAGAGGCGACGTGGGTGGAGATGGCGCGAATATCGCTGATGGTCGCAACGATATGCGAGATCGATTCAACCGTGCGCCCCGTAGCCGACTGGATTTCCGCTACCTTGCGACTGATGTCCTCGGTCGCCCGCGCCGTCTGGGTCGCCAGTTGCTTGACCTCCGACGCCACGACGGCAAAGCCCCTGCCGGCTTCGCCCGCACGGGCGGCCTCAATGGTGGCATTGAGCGCCAGCAGGTTGGTCTGGGAGGCGATCGACTGGATCAGGCTGACGACCGCGCTGATCCCTTCGGCCGCCTGCGACAGCGAGCGGATTTCGACTTCGGTGCGCTCGGCTTCACCGGATGCGTCAGCGGCGACGTGGGCCGCGCGGACCACCTGACTGTTGATCTCACGCACCGACATGTTCATTTCCTCGGTGGCGGCAGCGGCCGTCTGGACGTTATAGGCGGCTTCGGACGATGCGCCGGATACGGCCTGAGTCTGGCGGGCCGTTTCCTCGGCCGTCGCGGCCAGGCGCTGGGCAGCCTCCGACACGTCGCCGGAGGAGTTGGAAATGGCCTGGGCCAAGGCGCCCATCTTGGCCTGGAACTGGTCGGCGATCGCCTGACGCTCGGCTCTCAGCTTTGCGGCATTGGCCTTTTCAGCATCTTCGGCACTGCGGCGCACGGTTTCGGCTTCGGCCAGGCTGGTGCGGAAAGTTTCGGTCGAGCGCGCGATATCGCCGACTTCGTCACGCGACGTCATGGCCGGCACCTTGACGCCATAGTCTCCGCCGGCCAGCTTCATCATCACATCCGACAGCTGGCGCAGCGGGGTAATCGACCGGATATTCCACCAGGCGAAAATCGCACCGATCAGCAGGGCAATGGCGCAGATCATGGCCATGAACAGGCCGAAGCTGTCGGAGACCTTCTTGACTTCGGCGCCGACCGTCTTGTTGGCGTTTTCCTGATAATCGATGAATTTGTTGATGACGCGCAGCCATTCGACGAAGGCGGGACGCGCCTCGTCCATCAGCACGCGGTGCGCCTGAGGCGCCTGCCCCGAAGACTGCAATTCGATCACCTGACCGATCAGGGGCAGTGTTTTCTTTTCAACGGCCTTGATCTCCGCCAGGATTGCCCGTTCTTCGTCCGTGACCTTCTTGTCGGCCATAAGGTCGTCGAGCGGCCCCGCCGATTTCGCGTAGAATTCCGCGAGGCGTTCAATATCCGCGACATCCTTGGCCACGCCTTCAGGCGTATCGGCCAGGGTCACATCGCGGACCGAGATGGCGCGGTCGTGCACGCTGCCACGAAAGTTGATGGCGTAGCGCTGTTTGACGCTGTTGAATTCGTTGACGATCTTCAGGCTGGAACTGATCTTGTTCACCTGGATGACGCTGATCGCCGTCACGGCGACCAGCATGAGCAAGATGATACCGAAACCGGTGATAAGCCGGTTGCGCAGGCTGCTTGTAACGAATGACATGGCTGGCGTCTCCTGAAGGCCGCCCGCCGTCCACGAGCCTGCGCCTTCCGGAAACATCCATAAGGGCGCCAAGCCTAACGCGCCGTTAATGCAATCGTTTTCGCGTACAATTATAACGTGTCGAGTGCGCAAGTGCACTAAACGGTTTGCGCGTTAACTAACCCAAAACCGCTACACACTTTTTGGCATATCGTTTGTTACGCGCCGATCTTGTCGAGACCGTAGGCCGCGTGCAACGCACGTACGGCCAGTTCGGTATAGGCTTCGTCGATCAGCACGCTGATCTTGATTTCCGAGGTCGAGATGACCTGGATATTGATGCCTTTTTCCGACAGGGCGCGGAACATGGTCTCGGCCACGCCGGTGTGCGAACGCATGCCGACGCCGACGATCGACACCTTGGCGACATTCTCGTCGACCTTAAGCGTATCGAAACCGATCTCTTCCTTGGCGGCCTCCATAAGCTCGCCTGCCGCCTTGGCGTCGCGGCGACCGACGGTGAAGAGCTGGTTGGCGTATTCGCCCGAGCGCTTCTCCGACTGGACGATCATGTCGACATTGATGTTGGCATTGGCCAGTTTGCCGAAGATGGCGGCCGAGACGCCGACCTTGTTCGGCACGCCCAAAAGGGTGATCTTGGCTTCATCACGGCTGAAGGCCACGCCGGAAATGATATGCTTTTCCACGATTTCTTCCTCGTCGCACACGATGGTGCCTTGATCTACGGTTTCGCCGGGCTCGACGAAGCTGGACAGGACGCGCACAGGCATGCGCTGGCCCATGGCCAGTTCGACCGAACGGGTCTGGAGCACCTTGGCGCCCAGCGACGCCATTTCCAGCATTTCTTCGAACGATATCTTCTTGAGGCGACGCGCCTTCGACTCGATGCGCGGATCGGTCGTGTAGACGCCGTCGACATCGGTATAGATGTCGCAGCGGATCGCCTTGACCGCCGCAGCGACCGCAACGGCCGAGGTGTCCGAACCGCCGCGGCCGAGCGTGGTAATGCGGCCCGACTCGGTCACGCCCTGGAAGCCCGGCACGACGACGATCTGGCCGGCGTCGAGCGCCGTTTCCAGCTTGGCCGGCGGGATGTCGAGAATGCGCGCCTTTCCGTGTACGTCCGACGTGATGATCGGCACCTGCCAGCCCATCATGGTGACGGCGTCATAGCCCATATTGCGCAGGGTCATGGACAGGAGACCGGCCGTCACCTGCTCGCCCGAGGCCACGACGACATCGTATTCGTCATCGCCTTCCATGCCCTTGCCGGTGGCCTTGCCGGCGCCGTCCGTCCAGGCGACCAGCTCGTTCGTCTTGCCCGACATGGCGGACACGACGACGGCGACCTTATGGCCGGCATCATACTCGGCGGCGACGAGCCTGGCGGCCCTGCGGATGCGTTCGAGGTCGGCCATGGAGGTGCCGCCGAACTTCATCACCAAACGGGACATGAAGACAAAATCCTTGTTGCGGGTCATTGACCCCTGACTTTAAAGCGGCGCATATCTAGCGGCGAAGTCCCTGCACCGCAAGGATTTATACAGACGCCATTGATCAGAAATAGGCGGCGTGAATGCCCGAAAACCTAAACAATTCTGTTACATTAGATACCAAGCCTTCCGACGCGGGAAGCGCCGAAGGCTTCAGTATAGACCAAGGCGAAGTCTCGCGCTTTTCGGCGCTGGCGGCAAAGTGGTGGGACGTGAAGGGCGAGTTCGCTCCCCTGCACAAGTTCAACCCGACCCGCGTCGGCTTTGTGCGCGAGACTTGCCTGGAGCACTACAATCTCGACGCCCGTGAACGCGCGCCGTTCAAGGGTTTACAGCTGCTCGACGTCGGCTGCGGCGGCGGACTGCTCAGCGAGCCCATGTGCCGCATGGGCTTCCAGGTTACGGGGCTTGATGCTTCGGAAAAGAACATCGGCACGGCCAGCGCCCACGCGGCCGAAGGCGGGCTCGACATCCGCTATCTCAACCAGACGGTCGAGCAGCTGGCCGCCGCTGGCGAAGTGCTTTACGACGTGGTGCTATGCATGGAGGTGATCGAGCACGTAACCGATCCGAAAAGCTTCCTGCAAACCTGCGCCTCGCTGGTCAAGCCCGGCGGCATCCTGATCTGCGCCACGCTCAACCGCACGCTCAAGAGCCACGCCCTTGCGATCGTCGGCGCCGAATACATATTGCGCTGGGTGCCTGCGGGCACGCACGACTGGAACAAGTTTCTGTCGCCGGTCGAAATCCACGACTACCTGGCCGATACACCATTGACTGCCGAACCGGCTGTTGGCGTCAGCTATAACCCGTTGAGTGACAAATGGAGCTTGTCGGACGATACCGACGTCAACTACATGGTCGTCGCAAAGTATTTTAATTAAAGCAAGAGGCCCCACCACCGCTGCGCTTCGCTGGCGGTCCCCCTCCCCATCGCTGCGCGACAGGGAGGAGCGAACGCGCTCTGTATCTACTCCCGGTCGCGCAGCGGTGGGGAGGGGGTCCATATTCGGAGCAGATGGTGGTGGGGTTTGGTGCTT
>CAMLLA010000246.1 GCA_946480525.1 uncultured Asticcacaulis sp.
GGCCCAGGAAAGACTGGCCCAGGAAAGACTGGCCCAGGAAAGACTGGCCCAGGAACAACTGGCGCGTGAGCAGCAGGAAGCCGCTCTGCGTGAGACCGCGCGCCTCGAAGCCATGCGCCTCGAAGCCGAGCGCGTCGAGCGTGAACGTGCCGAGGCTGCGCGCCTGGAACAGGAACGGCTCGAACAGGCCCGTATTGAAGAGGAACGCCTGGAACGGGAACGTGCGGAAGCCGCCCGTCTTGAGCAGGCCCGTCTTGAGCAAGCCCATCTTGAGCAAGCCCGTCTTGAGCAAGAACGCCTTGAACGGGAACAGGCTGAAAAGGAACGTGCGGAACGTGAGCGGGTCGAAAAGGAACGTGCCGAACGCGCGCGCGCTGAAGCCGAGGCCGCACAGGCACGAGCCGCCTCGCCGGTGACGGCTGCCGCCGAGCCTTCGGCAGAGGAGGCCGAAAAGGCGCGCAAGGCCGAGGCCGCCGCCGCGCTGATGCGGCTTTATTCGCCTTATGGCTCGGGCGGCCTGGGGCGTCCTCTGACTCCGGCGCAACCGCAAAAGCCCGCGCCTCAGCCTCAAGCGCCGCCTCAGGCTCAGCCGCAGCCTGCGCCGCAACTGGTCACACCGGCGCCGCAGCCCGAATCCAGGCCGGATGCACGACCCGCAAGTGTCGAAACGCCGAGCGCCGCCGAGCCCGAGCCCGACGACGAGCCTCTTCCTGCCGTCGTCAGTTTCGCACTCAAGCCCGCGCCGTCGGCGTCCAACATGCCGCCGCCGCAGATTACGGCGCTCAATCCTTATGCCAGGCCGATCCCCAAGGATGACGCCGTCGTTGAAGTTCCGCGCCCCAAGGCCGTGGATCTGTCGAGCGCCCCGGCAGCGCCGGCCGGCGATAGCCTGAACTGGCGGGAACAGCTTCAGCGGCCGCTGCCCCCGGGCTACCAGGCGTCACAGCCCACGCCGGCGCAGCCCGCTCCCGTGCAACCCGTACAGGCGGCGCAGTACGCCGATGCGTTCGAAGATACATTCGGTGCCGACAGCGACTGGACCAATGGCGACGGCCGCGTTGCCCTGACGGTCGACGAGGCGGGCGATGACGGTGCGTCGTGGTGGAAAATGATCCGCTCGACCTTTTGGTGGATATTGTTCAGCGCGCTGGGCCTGGCCTGCCTCGGCTTTGCGGCGGCGACCTATTACCGCGCGCGCTTCGATCCCAATGTCGCCCGCATGCTGGGCGGCGAAGCGGACCTGACCCTCATTTCCATTCTCTCCGCCGCCGGAGGCATCCTGTTCGTCTGCATATCGGTCTGGCTGATCATGAAGCGCCTCGGGGGGCTAAAAGACTAAGCCTCTTCACCATGAAGCGAAAAAGGAGGGCGGCGCCCTCCTTTTTTTATGCCCGAAAGTTTATCCGTCGTTGGCCTTGTCGACTTTCGGCAGCGGCTGGCGGTCGGCTTTCGACGCCGGCTTGACGGTTTTTTGCCGCTCCGGAGGCCGTTCGGGAACCTGCTGGGCGGTCTGGGCGAAGGTGTCATCCGGGGTGAAGGCCGGGATATTGGGCTGGATACTGCGCCCGGTCTTGCGCAATGTGGTCACCGGGCAGTCGAGTTGCGCCAGGGCGTGGACCGTCGTCTGGTAGCCGTTCTCGACCGCCTTGTCGTAAGCCTTCCAGTCGCGGATTTCGACGCCTTCCGGTTCAGGGATAATCAGGAGATCGGTGGCAGCGCGCGACTGCGCCAGGTCGGCGGCCGTCGTTATGGTCGCCGATCGCATCATGACGGACACGATTGGCGGACCGCGGCGCCAGTCGCCGCGCGCAAACCACGATGTCAGTTTCTTGGGCACGGACAGCGCTCTTGGGTCGACGCCGCGCGCCCGCGTGACATCGACTCCGATCACCGTTCCCAGGTGCGTATTGCGCATCATGGTGGCAGGGAAGGAGCGCATGACCGCACCGTCAACCAGCACTTCATTGTCCTGGACAACGGGCGGAAGTACGCCCGGCAGCGAGATCGAGGCCCGCAGGGCGTCGCGCAGACGCCCGGTCTTGTGCACTTTCAGCGTACCTGACGTCAGGTTGGACGACAGGCAGAAATAGGGCAGGGGCATGTCCTCGATCATGATCTCGCCGAAGTGCTTTTCCAGCCGCTCGTCGACCTTCTTGCCCGAGGTCATGGCGATGAACGGGAAGGCGATGTCGTCGAGCGGTGACGAGTCGACAAAGGCGTCGCGCATGCGGCGTTCGATCTCGTCGTCGTCCCATTGCATGGCCAGGCAGGCGGACAGGATGGCGCCCATGGACGATCCGCAGACGAAATCGACGGGAATGTGGGCTTCGCGCAGGGCCTGGATGGCGCCGATCTGAGCGAAGGCGCGGGCTCCGCCGCCGGAAAAGACGACGCCGATACTGTGGCCGGTGATGATGCGCGCCAGCCGGGAAATATCCGCCACGTCATGCGGATGGGCATGGAACCAGCGATTGGGCTTTATGGCGTCGAGCCAGGCTTTGGTACGGCCAGGTGTATGTGCCTTGGCGATGCCTTCCGGATACAGCATGAGCAGATCAGGGGCGCGGTGAAGCATCGACTTCTCGCCCTCGGTCTGCCACAGGTCCGGCCTGGTTTCGGCGTCGGCGACCAGAAATACGTGGTCGACCTGTCGCGCGCTCAGCAGGCGCCAGTGGCTTTCGTGCTTCTCAGCGACGTGCAGGACGAAATCGTTTTCCGCTTCGATCCGCGAAAAGGCTTCCGGGGTTGTACCGTGAAAGCCCCTGTCGAGAACCGTCACCTTGTAGCCCAGGGCGCGGACCTGGGTCGCCACGCGCTCGACCATCGGATGGATGCTGGCTTCGCACAGGCTGAAAAAGGCGAAGACGTTGGGCGTGACATTGGGAAGGGTGCGCCGCGCGCGGTCGATGATCTTGCGTGACAGGGCCAGAAGCAGGTCAGGGTGCGAATCGATGGCCTTGAGGAAGTCTTCGCGCGGCATGGCCAAAAGGTCCGAGTCGCGCAGCGCCATGACGCTGGAGGTATGGTAGGTTCCGGCGATCAGCGACATTTCGCCAACGGGTTCGCCGGGGCGAATGATGCCGATCAGGCTTTGCTCGTCGGCGTCTTCGTCGTGGCGAAAAACACCCAGGCGGCCGGAGCGCAGGAGATACAGGTGATCCGATTCATCGCCGGCGCTGAACAGCCGCGAGCCGCCGGGCAGGGAAATCAGGCTGGCGCCTTCGCCAAGGGATGTGCCGAACAGGCTTTCAAGCGCCTCTTGCAGCGACGATTCGGTTTTGATCTCGTTCATGCGTTTCACTAAAGCAGCCTATGCGGCGTTCGATATATAGACGATACGTTTTCATATCCGTCCGCCGCGCGTCATCCTATATAGGTTGCGCCCGAATTCGCTTCCAAAGGTTTAAGGCGGTTAACTGTGAGTGATATCCATATTGTCAAATTGTGTGTCGGCGCCGACAGTGTGGAGGACCTGCTGAGATGGGAACAGGCGCGGGGAGCGGTTTCCTATATCCACACCCGCAACCGGCCAACCCGCTATGAGGAACTGCTGAACGGCGGATCGCTCTATTGGGTAATCAAGGGATCTATCCTGTGCCGGCGCGAGATCGTGTCTTTCGACGCGGCCGACGACAAGGAAAATCCCCACTGGATTATCGGGCTGAATACGAAGCACATTGTCACCGAGGCTCAGCCACGCAGGCCTTTCCAGGGCTGGCGCTACCTCAAGGCGTCCGAGGCTCCGCGCGATATTTCCGAGCACGAGCAGGATATGCCTGTGGAGTTGGCCAAGGCGCTGAGGGAAGCGGGCGTGTGGTAGCTTTCGTGAACGGGCTCACACTGCGATATTGTCAATAAGGCGTGTCTTGCCGAGCCAGAGCGCAGCCAGCAGGCGCTGAGATGTTGTCTCGGGCGTAACCTCGCCCAACGTCACCGCGTCACGCAGCGCGATATAGTCGATCTTGCCGAAGCCGGCCGCCGTCAGCTCTGACTTCGCGGCTCCGATGGCCGCCAGCTTGTCTGTGCTGGACCTGATGCGTTGCAGCGCTTCGTGAAGCTTCGGCGCGATCGCCCGCTCCTTCGGACTGAGATAGGCATTACGTGAGGACAAGGCCAGGCCATCGTCTTCCCGTAGTGTCGGATGCCCGACAATGTCGATATCGACGTCCAGGTCGCGCACCATGGCGCGGATGACCGCCAGTTGCTGATAGTCCTTCTCGCCAAAGACGGCGACGTCGGGCCGGACCTGGTTGAACAGTTTGGACACAACGGTCGCCACGCCTGAAAAGAACTGTGGCCGGAAGTCGGTTTCAAGGCCGAGCGCCGGGCCGGCCATTTCGATCCGGCTGACGAAACCCTTCGGATAAAGGACGTCCGGCGTCGGCAGATAAACCAGGTCGCACCCGACGCTTTCCAGCAAGGCCAGATCGGCGGCCTCCTGGCGCGGATAGCGATCCAGGTCTTCGGTCGGGGCAAATTGCAGAGGGTTGACGAAGATCGATACCGTCACCACATCGCAGAGCGACCGGGCATGACGCACCAGCGCAAGATGCCCTTCGTGCAGCGCGCCCATTGTCGGGACGAAACCGACCTTTCCGCCTGATCGCCTCAATCGTGCCACCTGTTGGCGCAATTCTGGGAGGGTGCGTGCTGTAGCGAGGGCCTGGTGCGTTTGTGAAGGCGTGTTTTTACTGAGCTGAGTGTCCGGCATCGCGGAATCCGACGTCTTAACCATTTTTTCTAACGCCGATTTAAAGGCGACATGGAACACTCGTGTGTATGACTGACCTTGTGCCCCTTCGTAAAGTGATATTTGTGTGCGCTGCACTATTGGGTGCCGCCAGCCTGACCGGCTGCGACGACCGTGCGCAGAACAAGATGTGGGCGCACATTCAGGCAATCGAAGTCGATGCGCGCGGTCACCAGGACGAGCCGGCCGATCCGCGCAAGTTGTCGGCCAAGGATTTGTCGCTGGCTGTAAAGACCGCGAAGGACCTGACTGTTAACGACGACGGCCTGTTTGACCGAAAGCGCGACACCAGGCTGCAGATCGATGTCGTTGATCCGCTCGACGTTCCGCGTCCGGACGGCACGCCGCTCGACGCCCGTCCGTCGGGTGTCGTTTTCGACCTCGCGGAGGTTGCCCGTCAGTTGCCCGATATTCCGGTGGCTGAAGTGGCGCGTGAAGCCGTCAAGGCCAGTGCTGTGGTCACCGCGCCTGAGGTTGCCGTCCGGGCCGCGGCGCCTGAGGTTGCTGTCAGGACGGCCGCGACCCATCGCATTCAGGTCGGATCGTTCGGCACCTTGCTGGCGGCCGAGCAGGCGTGGGAAGATCTGCGCGATGCTCACCCCGTCGCGGCGAAATTAAAGCCGTCGTACGAAAAGGTGACGACCGGTTCCGGCAAATCGATGGTGCGGCTCAAGGTCGGTCCCGTGAAAGACGATGCGCAGGCGCGCGACCTGTGCGCGGCGCTGGATGTCCGCGACAGCTGGTGCGCCCGCGCCGGGTAACTATTCCTCCAAGGGCGCTGCCGAATCCCTTCTGTGACGATATAGTCCCCGGAAGGATGCCCGCACCATGACACCAAGCCCAGCCCATCGGATCGTTCTGGATACGGCCAGCCGTATGGTGCCGCGTGTCTTCGCCGTGGTCATCTTCCTGGCCGGGGCGCTCCTGCTCATCGCCGACTTCGCGCCGATCAATCCGACCGCCATGCCGTTGATCCGACGCTGGTTGCCGCTTGTCCTCGTTGAGCTTTCGCACGCCTTCGCCGCGGCCATCGGTGTGCTGATGTTGTTTCTGGCGCGCGGATTGTGGGAACGGATCGATTCCGCCTGGTACGGCGCTATGGGGCTGTTCTGGCTCGGGGCCTTGCTCAGCCTGACGCGTGAACTGGCGGTGGTGCCGGCGATCGCCATGGCGGCGTGCGGCCTGCTGCTGCTGCCGTGCCACCGCGCTTTCAACCGGCGCTCCAGCCTGCTGACCATGGCGATCAATCCGCTATGGATCGTCGTGACCATGGCGACGCTTGCGGCCATCGTCTGGACGGGATTCTACCTCTACAAACACGTACCCTACGCCCACACCCTGTGGAGCGACTTCGCCTACCACGGCAACGCCTCACGCTTCCTGCGCGGGCTGGTGATCGTCGCCGTGACCATCGCGGTCTTCATGCTCTATCGCCTGTTTGGCATAGCGCGCTGGCTGCCGCCCCTGCCGGACGACGGCGACACCGAACGCATCCGGCAGGTCATTGCCCACGCCACTCATCCACAGGCATGGCTGGCCCTGCTGCGCGATAAGCACATTCTCTGGAACGACGACCGCACGGCCTTTCTGATGTACGGCGCCTCCGGCCGCCAGTGGGTGGTGATGGGGGAACCGGTCGGCGACGCGGCGGCGGCCGAGGACCTGGCGTGGAAGCTGAAGGAGATGGCGTC
>CAMLLA010000247.1 GCA_946480525.1 uncultured Asticcacaulis sp.
CCATGCTGATGAACTTCCCGCGCTTCAACAAGATGAAGGGCATGGGCCAGATCGTGTCGTGGTCGGTGCGCGACGAAAGCCTGCACTGCGAAGGCATCATCAAGCTCTATCACGCCTTCAACAAGGAAACGAAGGCGGTCACCAAATCGGTCGCCGACGACATCGTCGACTGCTGTAAGACCGTCGTGAACATGGAAGACAAGTTCATCGACCTGGCCTTCGAAATGGGTCCTGTCCAGGGCATGACGCCCGAAGACATCAAGGCCTATATCCGCTACATCGCCGACTGGCGCCTGCGCCAGCTCGACCTGCCGGAAGTCTATGGCGGCGTGAAGGAAAACCCGCTGCCTTGGCTGCAGGTCCTGCTGTCGGGCGTCGAGCACGCCAACTTCTTCGAGGCCCGCGCCACCGAATATTCCAAGGCCGCCACCAAGGGCCAGTGGACCGGCGACCAGGGCGTCTGGGGGGCGTTCGATGAACTGCTCAAGAAGCGCGCCGAAGCGACGAAGCAAGGCATGGGCGTCTGATCCAATTGAGAATATGAATTGCAGAGGGAGCCTTCGCGGGCTCCCTTTTTTATTCCCTCTCCCCGCAAGCGGGGAGAGGGAAGACAAAGAAAAACCCCGGAAGTCGCCTTCCGGGGTTTCTTGCATCTTAGAGGTAACCTGTCCGCTTAGCGGCGGCCACCGAACAGTTGCAGCAGGCTGATGAACAGGTTGATGAAGTTCACATACAGCGACAGGGCGCCGATATAGGTCAGGGCCGCGCGATGCTGCTGACCGGCATCGCCGAACTCATAATACATCTGCTTCAGCGACTGGGTCTGCCAGGCGATCAGGGCCGAGAAGACCAGGACGCCGATAGCCGAGATCGCCATCTGCATCAGGCCGCTCTTGAAGATGAAGGCGTTGCCGAGGCTGGCAATGATAATGCCGAGAACGGCAGCCATCAGGAAGCCTTTCATGCCCGACAGGTCACGCTTGGTGGTGTAACCAACCAGGCTAACCACGCCGAAGGTGGCGGCGGTCACGAAGAATATGTTGGCGATCGACATGCCCGTATAGGCCAGGAAGATCGACGACAGCGACACGCCCATGACGGCAACGAACACCCAGTAGAAGGCGCCGGCGACCGCCGCGTTCAGGCGGTTCATGAACATGCCGGAGATAAAGCTCAGGCCCATTGGGGCGAAGGCGAAAATCCAGCCCAGCATCGTAAAGCCGCGGATGCGGCCGTCCGGCGTGACGTTATAAAGCAGTTGCAGCAGGGCCGGGGAGTTCGCCACGGCCCATGCCATCATGCCCGTAACCACCAGGCCCAGCGCCATCTTTTGATAGATGCCGAGCAGGAAGTTGCGCATGCCAAGGTCGATGGACGTATCCTTGGTGTCTGTTTTTACAGAGCCGCGGCCCTGTGCGATTTGACCGTCATAGTCAGCCATTGAGGTAATTCCCCGTATAAATCTTGTCCGGACACATCCCAGACGATAAAGCCTGATAGTCCGCCTGTTAGACAATATGAGGGCCACTTTGTGCGCTTACAAGGGTTTTCAGCGCGCAGACCAAACTTAGTTCCGATAAGCCCAGGGAATTGACCCATGATCACCGCACGGTACCGCTCCACCCTGTTCGTTCCTTGCGGCAGTATGAAAGCACTCGGCAAGGCGGCGAGCCTCGCCTGCGACGCGCTGATTTTCGACCTGGAAGACGCCGTGGGTCCGGAAGGCTGGGCTAGCGCACTTGCCGGGCTGGTGGCGACACTGGAGGCCGGGGGGTTTCTGGCGGGGCAAGTCCTGGTGCGGATCGACCCGCGCCATGCCGCGGCAACGATCGATGCGCTGGGTCAGCCTTTGCGCTCAGGCATGGTGTCCGGCATTGTCGTGCCTAAGGTCGAAATGGCTGAAGCCCTTCACACGGTGCGCGATGCCCTGCCGCGTGATACCAGCGTGTGGGCCATGATCGAGACGCCGCGCGGCGTCGTCAACATGGCCGGGATCGCCTCTGTTGTCGGGCTGAAAGGCCTGATTGCCGGTCCTAATGACCTGCGCAAAGGCTTGCGGACCCGGGCGATGGAGGGACGGCAGGATATCCTGGCCGCACTGTCGCAGATCGTTTTGAATGCCCGCGCGCACGGCTTGGTCGCGCTCGATGGTGTCTACAATCAATATGCGGATGAGGTCGGCTTTGCGGCCGAATGCGCGCAGGGCCGGAGCCTGGGCTTCGACGGCAAGACGCTGATCCACCCGGGCCAGATCGTCGCCGCCAACCTGGCGTTTTCACCGTCGGAGGCCGAGGTCGCCTGGGCAAAGGCCGTGGTCGCTGCTTTCGAGGGCTCGGACGACGGGGTCATCTCGGTCAATGGCGAAATGGTCGAACGCCTGCATCTGGAACAGGCTCAAGCGATACTTGGCCTTAACGCCGGTTGAGGTAGTCTTCAGAGCGCATTTCTTCGAGGCGCGACACGGTGCGTTCGAATTCAAACGCACCATCCCCAGCGGGATAAAGCTTCGACGGCTCGGCTTCGGCCAGGATGACCGTCTTGGCGGACGCTTCGTAAAGCGCGTCGATCAGGGTGACGAACCGGCGGGCTTCGTTGCGGTTGTGCGGCCCCAGCACCGGCACGTTCTCGATGAACACCGTCGTAAAGCGCTCGGCGATTTCGAGATAATCCGCCGGGCCGTTATAGACGCCACACAGTTCCGAGAAGGTCGCGCGCAGCAAAGGACCCGCCGCACGTTTGAAGGTCAGCTTGCGTTCATTGACCGTGAGGACCGCTTCCATCTCGGTATTGAGCTTGGTCATTTCGGCCCAAAGGGCGTTGAAACCCGCCACCTGTTCGGGCGCGGTCGACGGGAAGAAATAGGTCTGGGCGCCGCGCAGGCGATCCATGCGGAAATCGCGCGGGCCAGCGACTTCGACCATCGCGCAGCGCGACTTGATCATATCGATGAAGGGCACGAACAGGTCGCGGTTCAGGCCGTTCTTATAGAGTTCGTCCGGCGCACGGTTCGACGTCGCCACCAGCACGACTCGGCGCTCGAACAGCGCCTGGAACAGCCGGCCGAGGATCATGGCGTCGGCGATGTCGGTGACCTGAAGCTCATCGAAGCAGAGCAGACGCGAGCGTTCGGCGATGACCTTGGCGACGGGCGCCACGGGATCATCGCCCTTGTGCATGCCGAACACAGCTTTGCGCGTGGCGACATCGCTTTCGCGCCACTTGCGGATCAGGTGGTGGACTTCGGACATGAAGGCGTGGAAGTGGACGCGGCGCTTTTTCGGTTCGCGGGCAAAACGGCAGAACAGGTCCATCATCATGGACTTGCCGCGGCCGGGCGGTCCCCACAGGTAGAGACCGTAGACGCGCGGCCTTAATCCCAACAGCACACGCCACCAGGTATGGGTCTGGCAGATCTGCCGCTCCAGCTTGATCAACGCCTCTATCCCCGCCTTTTGAGCGGGGTCAGCCGTGATCTCACCTGACTTGAGCAGGCGTTTGTACTCGCTGCGGATACCCATGTGTCTCTGACGCTACGCGCGGCCGGTTTTGGCCGTCGCCCCACCTAAGGATTTACATGGCAAGTCTTCTAGCGGATTTATCGAAAGATCGCGTTAAAAAATGCTGCGGGTGCGTGATTGTGAAGTGGCGTGTGGGATTTGGGCCATAAGTTAACTGAGCAGCCGCTTGCTGATCTGCTTGGCGACCTGCACGCCATGCGCAGCAGAGGTCGTGACACACGGATGCCAGAAATCCGTCACCTCGCCGCAGGCAAAGACGCCCGGCACCCGCGTTTCACCGAACCGATCGACCGTGACGTAACCGTCCTCGCCGCGGATATCGAGGCCCGCAGGCACCACCGCTTCGAAGCCATATTGCACGCCGAAGGCATCGAAGGGCTGGCCATTGACGGTCATGTCGCCCTGCCGCGCATCGTAAGGGCCGACCACCACAGGCACACCAGGAATGCGCTCCCGCAAAAGCTTTTGCGCGCGCGGCTCGCCACGCGAAAAGACCGTCACCTGCCCGCCCCGATCCTGAACGAACCTGGCCTGATCGAAGGCGTTGTCGCCACCGCCCAGGATGGCGACAGACCTGCCTGAGACATCCAGAGCTTCCATCGGTTCGCCGGGGCCGATGGCGACATTGGCAGCAGGAACAAACGCACCTGTGCGCGGCGTCGAACCCGTGGCGACGACAACAAAGCGCGCCGACAAAGCCGCCTGCGGGGTCGTCACCGCAAAGCCTTCGGTTACCGACAGAACCGGCGCGTTGATGCGCAGCTCGGCGCCGACATCGGCCGCATGGCGGGCCAGCGACGCCGCCACCTGCTGGCCGGTCTTGCCCTGTACGCCCGGAATCCACAGGTTCTGATAGGGCGAGCGCGTCTGAAGCCCGCCCAAAATGCCCGAAGCCTCGAGAAGCGCGGCCTCGACACCCAGTTGCCTCAACCAGATGGCACAGCTCAGCCCCGCAGGTCCTCCGCCGATAATGATAACGTCGTACTGCATCCCGGCCTTATGCTCTGATAACGGATAATGTGTCACAACGGACGCGATTTCTGACAGGTGAGACCACAATAGTGGGCCATGGGTAAGAGGATGTTAACCCCCTGCTAAGCCGGAAGTCATATAACGCAGTTACGGACGCGTTCCTGTCCGTCAATATAACGAGGAAACCTGTGAAGCTTCTGTGCGTCGAAGACAATGCCATCCAACGCCGCATGATCGACCTGATGCTGGCCGCGACCGGAATAGATGTCGATTTCGCCGCCTCGGGTCCGGAGGCGCTGGAAGCCTATCAACTGACCCAGTACGACGCCGTGCTCATGGATGTTGAAATGCCGGACATGTCGGGCCTTCAGACCGCCCGTGAAATCCGTCAGATGGAGGGCGGGTTCCATCTCGGCTATACGCCCATCCTGTTCCTGGGCGGTGAAACCGAAATCGCCGTCGACGACGCCTTTGATACGGGTGATGGCCACCTGATGAAGCCCTTCACCTCCGACGCCCTGTTCGGTGCGCTGGACCAGGTGATGAAGTCGGCCAATGGCCAGGGTCTTCAGGGCGTGCTGCGCGCGGCACGTTAAGCGCCACTTCGCGTAAAAATCCCGCCTAATCCGGCTGTTTAGTCGTTTTGACTTGTAAATTCGGGTAAAAAACGCCATTTGCCCCAGCACGGCGATATCGCCACATCTATCAGTCCTGGAGCAATACTATGGGTTATCGGGTCGCCGTTGTTGGCGCCACCGGCGCCGTGGGTCGTGAGATTTTGACGATCCTCGAAGAAGTGAATTTCCCGATCTCGGAGATCTACGCGGTCGCTTCGCGTAAATCGATGGGTGTTGAAATTTCCTTCGGCACACGCACCCTGAAGTGCCAGGACATCGAGCAGTTCGACTTCGCCAAGGTCGACATCGTGCTGATGAGCGCTGGCGGCGACGTCTCCAAGGCCTGGTCGGAAAAGATCGGCGCGGCGGGCCCCATCGTCATCGACAATTCGTCGGCCTGGCGCATGCACCCGGACGTTCCGCTGATCGTGCCGGAAGTCAACCCGGACGCCGTCTGGGAAGCCAAAAAGAAGAACATCATCGCCAATCCGAACTGTTCGACCATCCAGATGGTCACGGTTTTGAAGCCGCTGCACGACGCCGCCCAGATCAAGCGCGTCGTCGTTTCGACCTATCAGTCGGTCGCCGGCGCCGGCAAGGCCGGCATGGACGAGCTGTGGGACCAAACCAAGGCCATCTATGGCATGGGCGACAAGGAACCCAAGAAGTTCACCAAGCAGATCGCTTTCAACGTCATTCCGCACATCGACGTCTTCATGGAAGACGGCTACACCAAGGAAGAATGGAAGATGATCGTCGAGACGCACAAGATTCTCGACCCGACCATCGACGTGGTGCCGACCTGCGTGCGCGTGCCGGTCTTTGTCGGCCATTCGGAATCGATCAATATCGAGTTTGAAAACCCGATGGACGAGCACCTGGCCCGCGAAATCCTGCGTGAGGCGCCTGGCGTGGCCGTCGTCGATAAGCGTGAGAACGGCGGCTATATCAGCCCGATCGAGTGCGTCGGCGAATTCGACACCTTCGTATCGCGCATCCGCAACGACACCACCGTGCCGCACGGCATTTCGCTTTGGTGCGTGTCGGACAACCTGCGAAAGGGCGCGGCGCTCAATGCCGTGCAGATCGCACAGCTTCTCGACGAACGTGGTGTCATCGCTGCGGTCGCCGCCTGAAACGGCCACCAGATCCAACCATAAAAGGCTGGCGGACCGTGGTCCTCCAGCCTTTTTTGTTTTCGGAATTCCTTCATGTCCTCCCAGACCCCCGTCGCCACATCGCCGCTGTCCTCCCCGATCACCCTGGCTGTCGCCTGTTACGCCATCTGGGGCTTTGTGCCGCTCTTCTATATTACGATC
>CAMLLA010000248.1 GCA_946480525.1 uncultured Asticcacaulis sp.
CGCAAAGCTGGCGGCGCGCGAACACCCCGGCGAAAAGCGCCTGCTGGTCGGCCATTCCATGGGCGGCGCGACGATCCTGCGCACCGCCGGCCTGCCGGGCTATGCCAAAAACTTCGATGGCTACCTGGCCCTGTCACCGCTGATCGCGCCGGGGTCGGCGATGGATCGTCCCAACCAGGGCGGCTGGACGTCGGTCAGCGTGCCGCGCATCGTGGTGTTGAGCATACTCAACCGCTTTGGCATTTCGGCTTTCGACCACATGACGGTTCTTGCCATGGCCGTGCCGGAAACGGACAACAACATGCGCCCGCGCAGCTACAGCCATGCGCTGCTGGCCTCGGCCAATCTGCCGCGTCCCTGGCAACCGGCAATCGCGGCTATCAAGACACCGACACGCGTCCTGATCGGCGCCAATGACGAGCTGTTCCGCGCCGAGGCCTATCCCACTGAACTGGGCAGGGTGAACGCGAACATTCCCGTGACGCTTCTGCCCGGCATTGGCCACATGAGCATGGTCTATGACCCGAAAGCTTTGACGGTTGTCGGGAAGACGGCGGAGGAGATGTTGCGCTAAATGTGGTCAGGCTGGCCGCGACGGCAGGACTCGCTTGACCAGCCAGCCCAGCCCATAACCGAGACCACCCGCCATGACCGGCACGATAAAAGTGCCCATGGCGGCAGAGACGAGGGCGACCGGCATGAGCTTCATATTCTCACGCCAGAATATATCGGGCCTCTTGATGGCAAAGGTAATCCAAGGCGTGAACATATAGACAAGGTTCAGACAGGTGGAGATGACCAGAACCGCAACCGCCACCTGCAACATTTTCTCCTTACGCCCGAACAAGGCAAAGGCGACACCGATGATGACGACGATCAGCGGCCAATCGTAATAAACTTCAGCGAACTGCCGAAGCGTTCCATCCCAGAACCAGAAATTTCCCTCCGAGAGGGCATGAAATGGATCTATATCCAGTCCATGCCCACCTTCGGACGGCTCGGGAGCCTGTGCCAAAGACTTACGCCTGCCAGCCGCAGGTCTGGCCCTTGTTCTGCTCCTGCAACCAGGCGTCCAGCGGCGCGAAGTAGTCGAGCACCGCCTTGGCGTCCATCTCGCGCGTGCCGGTAAAGGCTTCGAGCGCATCCGGCCACGGCTTCGACTGGCCCATTTCCAGCATGTTCTGCAGCCGCTCGCCCACAGCCTTTTCGCCGTAGATAGAACAACGGTGCAACGGACCCTTCCAGCCGGTCTGCGCGCATGCCGCCTGCTGGAACTGGAACTGCAGCACGTGCGCAAGGAAGTAGCGCGTATAGGGCACCGACGCCGGCACATGATACTTGGCGCCCGGGTCGAAGCTGGAGGTCGGACGTTCGCCAGGCGGCATCAGGCCCTGGTACTGGTTGATCAGCTCCCACCAGCGCTGGTTATATTCCGCCTCGGTGATCTGGCCCGAGAAGGCCTCCCAGCGCCAGCGGTCGACCATGATGCCGAACGGGAGGAAGGCGACCTTCTGCAGCGCCATCTTCAGCAGGAACGGGATGTCCTCGGACTCGGCCGGCACCTTGTCCAGCAGGCCGATCTGGTTGAGATAGGTCGGCGTCACCGAACTCAGGCCGACGAAATCGCCGATCGCCTCGTGGAAGCCGTCATTGGCGCCGTTCTTGAACAGATACGGCTGATCCATATAGGCCCACTGATAGTAGTTGTGACCCAGCTCGTGGTGGACGGTGTAGAAGTCCTCGGCATTGACCTGGGTGCACATCTTGATGCGCAGGTCTTCACGGTTGTCGACGTCCCAGGCCGAGGCATGGCAAACGACTTCGCGGTCCTTGGGGCGCACGATCTGCGACCGTTCCCAGAAGGTCTGCGGCAGGGGCTTCAGGCCAAGCGAGGTGTAGAAGGCCTCGCCTGTCTTGACCATCTTCACTTCGGTATACTTCTTGCTGGTCAGCAGCTTGTCGAAATTATAGCTCGACTTGATCGTCTTCGGCGCCACCACGTCATAGATGTTCGACCAGTCCTGAGCCCACATATTGCCCAGCAGGTCGGCGCGAATCGGACCGGTCTTGGGCTGGACCATGTCGCCGTACTTTTCATTCAGCTTGCGGCGCGTGAAGCAGTGCAGGTTGTCGTAGAAGGGCTTGATCTGACCCCACAGGCGGTCGGTCTCGGCGGCAAAGGCATCGGGCGCCATGTCGTAACCCGAACGCCACAGGGCGCCCGTGTCCTTGTAACCCAGGCCTTGCGAGCCGGTGTTGGCGGCCGCGACCAGCCGGGTGTAGTCGGCCTTCATCGGACGGGCGATGCCCATCCAGCCTTCCCACATGGCGCGCGTCATCACGGGGTCGCGGCTGGTCGCCATGACATTCGACGCTTCGGTCAGGTTATAGGTCTTCTGTTTGTAGGTGAATTTTCCGGTCGAATAGATCGAGTCGAGCTTGGTCGTCAGGCCCGCCAGCTCTTCGGCCGCCCCCGGGCGGTCCGCCGCCGGCAGGACCTGCGACAGACGCAGCAGGTCGAGCTTGCGCCTAGTATCGGCATCGACCTCGACATCGTTGAATTTCGCCGCGCCAAGCGCCAGCTTGACGGTCGCTTCGGTCAGGGCGGCATTGGCCTTGGTTTCCATCCATTCGGTGTCATGGATGATGTAGGTCGCACGTGCCCAGGCGGCATGATTGGCGGCTTCACTCAGGGCGGCCAACTGCTTTTCGGCGTCGTCGGCATAGGCCTTGGCTTCGGCAGCTGTCGGCTTGGCCAGAGCGGGCGGCGTGGCCTCAGCAACCGGCTTTGGAGGTTCAGGCGTCGGCGCCGGTGTCGTGCTCGACGTTGTGGCGCAACCGGTAAGCAGCGCGATGCACGCCGCCGACAGTAACAGATGCTTCATGACAGCCCTCATTTCCGCAATGGTTAATTGGCAGGAAGGGAAGGCTATTTAAACGCCGACGTCAAGAACCGAACAGCTGTAACTTTGGACGGGCCTGCCGATTATTTGCGGCCGCTGCTCGATGAGTTGGGCGCGCGTCCCGCCTTTTCGACCGACCGGCCTCGCTGCTCCATGGTCCACCGGGCCGTTTGCTGACTGGCCAGCATCTCGGCGGGATTGGCCTTGGCGCTGGCGGCGTCGGACGTCGTGGTGCAACCGGTAAGCAAAACCGGCAATGCCAGAACTGTCGTTACGGCGGCGAACGACAAAAGTGTGCGCTTCATGATAGCCTTCATTCCCGTTATGGTTGACGAAATAAGGAAGGCCATTTTCACGAAAGCGTCAAGCGCCAAAAGGTGCGATGACACCACCGTGATCAATCCACCGACAGACAGGCATTATACCCACCCGCATCGACCGCCCGGGCGCGCGACTGGATGCTGCCCGACCGCTTCCTGACATACTTGCCGGGCTTGGCCGCCTTCCACTTGAGCGGGCTCGGCAGGATGGCGGCCAGACGGGCCGCTTCGGCGCGCGTCAGGTTCTTGGCGCTCTTGTCGAACCAGTGCCGCGACGCCGATTCCGCGCCGTAAATGCCCGGGCCCCATTCGACGCTGTTGAGGTAGACCTCAAGGATGCGATCCTTGGGCCACATGTGCTCTATCAGGAAGGTATAATAGACCTCGAAGCCCTTGCGCACCCACGACCGCGACGGCCACAGGAAGACATTCTTGGCCGTCTGCTGTGAGATGGTCGAGGCGCCGCGCTTGCGCTTATGGCGGGCATTGTACTTCTGCGCCTTCTCGATGGCCTCGTAATCAAAGCCGTCGTGCGTGCAGAACTTGGCGTCTTCGGCAGCGATGACCGCGGCCTTGAGATAGGGGCTGATGTCATCGGCGGAGACCCAGCGATGGTCCAGCCCCCTGCCTTCGGCCAAACGTTGCAGCATCAGGAAGGTGACCGGCACCGGCACGAAGCGGTGAACAGCAACCGACAGGATCGAAAAGGCAAAGAAGCCGACTATGACCAGGCCGATCAGCCGGAACCAGCGTATCTTGCGCTTCGGCTTCGGCGCAGGCTGTTCCGGCGCCTTGTCGTACAGAACCTCAGCCTCCGGCGCACCCTTGGTTTCGCCGTCTTCGTTTTCATCACTCATCTACGCTCGCCCCCGATGAAGCAGGCTACTCTGCCTCGGCTTCGAAAGTATAGACGAAACCGTCTTCATCGCCAAACAGTACCCGCGTACCGGTCTCCGACAGGGCCAAAGCCGTGATGGGGCTGCCCTTTTCGCGCTTGATCCACTCGATGCCGGTCGATTGCAGCTCGCCCAGCCAGACACGGCCATCTTCGGTGCCGGCGGCCAACAACGTGTCTTCGGTAGCGCCCGCGACAACCGAAACCATGGTCGAGGTTTCGGGATTGATCTCGGAGGCTTCCTGACCCATCGGCCCGTTCGGCCCAAGGAACGGCCACACCACCGCACCATTGGCGCCGGACGTCGCCAGCAGCTTGCCTTGCGCGAAGAATTGCAGCGACTTGATCTTGGCGGGATAGCCGCCCATCCGCATGTCCTTTGAGTCCTTCAGACGCCAACCGTGCAGGGCATTTTCCTGCATGGCGGTGACGACGTAGTCGCCCTTGGGCGACATGGCCAGGCGCGTATGCGATCCCGTCCACTTCAGCTTGGTCGGCTTTTGTTGGGCAACGCGGGTGAACCAGACATTCACGCCGTTGTAGGTCGAGCAATAGAGCTTGCGGCCGTCGGGCGAAAAGGCCAGGTCCGACACCGAATGGTCGTGCGTGAAGACGTGTTCGGTCTTTTTCAGCAGGTCGCGGACGAAGACCTTCTTGGCGGCGACATAGGCGATGACCTGGGCATCATTGGCAACCGCGACGCGGTCGATCCATGCGCCCTTGTGCGCTGCCAGCTCGACGGCCCCGGATTCCTTCGTCGTCCACACTACGCGGCCATCGTCGCCGCCAGTGATGACGCCGACGCCGGTCGGATGGACAACGGCTGTCAGCAAACCGGCATTCGGGTGGGCATCGAAGCTTTTATCAGAGTCAGGGAACACGACGCGGCCGTCGCTAAGCGCGACAATGGCTTCGTCGACTGTGTCGAACAGGGCGGCAACGACGAATTCGTCGTAGGATTTGGTCGTCAGGGTCATGGCGGGGCTTATGGCTCTTAAATCCCCTCTCCTCGTTTACGGGGAGAGGGATAGGGTGAGGGGCAATAGACCGGAGACGGTGTCTGGGGAAGCGTTTTTTGCCCCTCATCCGGTCGCCAAGGCGACCACCTTCTCCCCGCAAGCAGGGAGAAGGGAATTACCTTAAACCAGGCTGGCCTCAAAACCGGCACGCAGGGCGGCTTCATCGAGATGGCGGCCGATAAACACCGCGCGCGAGACGCGCTTTTCGCCTTCGCGCCATTCCTGTTGCAATTCGCCTTCAAGGATCATGTGCACAGCCTGGAAGACCAGGCGCTTTTCCTCGCCCTTGACGTTCAAGATGCCCTTGGCGCGCAGGATGTCCTGGCCCTTTTCCGCCAGTAGCTTGTCGAGCCACTGGGTGAATTTCATGCCATCGACCTGACGGTCGGAGCTGAGCGACACGCTCTTGATCTCTTCGTCGTGGATCGGGTTGATCGTGTGGCCGCAATGTTCATCGTGGACGTGGCCCGCTTCGCCATGGGCCGGATTGTGGTGGTGATGGCCATGGTCATGGTGATGGTGGTCATGACCGCAGTGTTCATCATGGACGTGACCCGGCTCGCCGTGGGCCGGATTGTCGTGATGGTGGTGATCATGCGCATGGTCGTGATGATGATGCGCATGGTTCTCGACCGTCTCCATCTTCGTCAGGTCAAAGCGATGCTGGTTGAGCAGGCTCTTGATCGGCACGTCCGAACGCTGGGCGCGCTGGATCGAGGCCAGCGGGTTCAGGCCCTTCAGGCGGCCCTCGATCTCGTCGAGCTTTTCCGCGCTGACCAGATCCGTCTTATTGAGAATGATATGGTCAGCGAAAGCGACCTGTTCCTTGGCTTCCTTGCCGTCCTTCAGCGCCTGTTCGAAGTGGCGCGCATCGACGAGCGCGGTGACCGAATCGAGATAGGTCTTGGCCTTGATCTCTTCGTCGACGAAGAAGGTCTGGGCCACCGGACCGGGATCGGCCAGGCCAGTCGTCTCGACGATGATGGCGTCGAACTTGCCCTTGCGCTTCATCAGGCCGGACAGGATGCGGATCAGGTCGCCGCGCACCGTGCAGCAGACGCAGCCATTGTTCATCTCGAACACTTCTTCGTCGGCGTCGACGATCAGGTCGTTGTCGATGCCGATCTCGCCGAACTCATTGACGATGACGGCGTATTTCTTGCCGTGCGGCTCGGTCAGGATGCGGTTCAACAGGGTGGTTTTGCCCGCGCCCAGGAAGCCTGTGAGCACGGTGACGGGAACGGGTTGGGTCATGGCCCCT
>CAMLLA010000249.1 GCA_946480525.1 uncultured Asticcacaulis sp.
GACGACGGCAAGGCCTACGCCATCTGGGGTTATCAGGGCATCAGGATGGTGCAACTGACCGACGACCTGCTGGACGCGGTGCCCGGCACCGAGCGCGAGATTATCCCGGCCGGCGCCGGCATGGGTGAGGGTGTCCATTTCTACAAGTTTAATGGCAAGTATTTCATCACCTCGGCCTGGTACGAAGGGCGGATGCGCATGCCGGCGGCGCGCGCCGACACCATCAACGGACCCTATGAGGTCAACAAGGCGATCAGCATCGATGAGGATTTCGGGCTGATGCAGGGCTATCGCCTGGCCGACATCTGGGGCCGCAGCGATACGGGACCGTTCAAGCTCAACCCGCCCAATCCATCGCCCGACGGCCGCATGTCGCTGCATCAGGGCGGCATCGTCCAGGGCGAAAACGGCGAATGGTGGGGCTTTTCGATGATGGACTACAACTCCGTCGGGCGCCTGACCGGCCTGTCGCCCATCACCTGGAAGGATGGCTGGCCCTATTTCGGGCTGGCTGGCAATCTGGGGCGGACGCCGCGTACCTGGGTCAAGCCGGCATCGAAAACGCCGCAGGCGCCGCACGTTCCCTATGAACGCAGCGACGACTTCTCGGAGGCCACGCTAAAACCCGTCTGGCAATGGAACCATGTGCCGGTCGATGGCCAGTGGTCGCTGACGGCGCGGCCGGGTTACCTGCGCCTCAACACACTGGCGGCGGACAACTTCTGGCAGGCACGCAACACCTTGACCCAGCGTGCGATCGGACCGCAGTCGCGGCCGACCGTGGTACTGGATGCGTCGGGCTTGAAGGCTGGCGATGTGGCTGGCCTGGCTCTGCTGAACCGGCCCTATACCTGGATTGGCGTAGAAAAGACGGCCGGGGGGCTGGTGGTCGCCCAGTTCGATCAATCCACCGGCAAGACATTGCGCATTCCGGTGAAAGCCGCACGCCTGTGGTTGCGCGCCGACGCCGATTTCCTGACGGAAAAGGCGCATCTGTCGTGGTCAGCCGACGGCAAGACGTTTAAGCCTCTGGGGCCGGAATTCACCATGGCCTTCCAGCTCAAGACCTTTCAGGGCGTGCGTTACAGCCTGTTTGCCTATAATGCGTCGGGCCACGCCGGCGGTCATGCCGATTTCGACGCCATCGATGTCCATGAACCGCATCCGAACGGATTGATGCGGCCCATTCCCATAGGCCGGACAATTACGCTCACCTCGTACGGAGCAACGACCGGCGTGTCGGCAGCAGCGACCAAGGGTGCACCTGGCGCCTATGCGGTCGAAGACATGGGGTTTGGCCGTGTGGCGTTAAAAAGCGGTGGCAAGTACATCACGGTTGCTGCGGATGCCGGTGTCAGCCTGGCGGCAGGCAAGCCGGGTGTCGCCCAAAGCTTCCAGTGGATCGAAACGCCCTATGGCGAACTGGTGCTCATGTCCCTTGTTACCAACCGCTTCCTGCGCATCGAGCCAGAGACGGGAGCCGTTAAGGCCGACAGCCCGGGTCCGCAGTCCGATGGCAAGGACGGGGTGCGATTTGTATGGAAGCAAGGCGAATAAAAAAACACCCTCCGGTGTGGCCGAAGGGTGTCCCGATGGAAGGTAAGGTCGGTTAGCGGAAGAGGCTAAGCGCAATCGACGTCGACTGATTGGCGATCGATAGCGCCTGCACACCCAAGGCTTGCTTGGTTTGCAGCGCCTGCAGTTTCGCACTTTCCTTGGCCATGTCGGCGTCGACCAGGTTGCCGACCCCTTGTGTGATCGAATCCTGGAGTTGACCGACGAAGGTGGCATGGTTCTCCAGCGCCTTCGATGATGTACCCAGCTTGGCGAGCGCCGCCGAAACATTGCTGATCGACGTATCGATGTCGCTTAGCAGGGCATTGGCCGCGGTCGCCGTGGAGAAGGTTGCGGCCGACGACATGGTGATGATCGAGCCGCCGACCGTCATATCCTGTGCGGCAACGGTAATGACACTCGAACCGTCAGCGTTGGCCAGGGCGGTAATCGCCGTGGGCGTGTCGCCGATGAGGTTGATTCCGTTGAAGGTCGCGTTATTGAGCGTCTTCTTGATCTGGTCGCGGATCGATACGAAATCGTTGTTCAAGGCGGTGCGCGACGTGGTGTCGAGCGAGGTATCCGAAGCCGCCAGGGCCTTTTCCTTTAGTTGCGTCAACATGTCCGACACGGCTGAGCCGGCCGAAATGGCAACGTCGACGACCGATGCGCCACGTGACAGCGAATCCCGGACGGCATCAAGTGACGTAACCGTGGCACGCTGGGTTTGGGCGATAGCGTAAGCGGCGCCGTTATCCTTCGCGGACCCTACTTTCAGGCCAGTCGAAATCCGGTTCTGTGTGGACATCAATTCCGACGACGTCGAGTTGAGGTTTTGAAGGGCGACCATAGCCCCGACATTGGTGTTGATACTCTGCATTTTACTAATCCTACTGGATGCGATGGCGACATTTTGTCAACCATAGGCTTCTGCCCGCTATCAGGATTAATCGTTAAGGTTGATAATATGCTAACGATTGCATAACCGCGCAAACGTTTGCTTTTGGCGTTGAATTCAGTGAAGAAAATATTGCGGGCCTTTGCTGTCAAATACATATGTTGCGAAGCGGGACGCCTTCGTTTATCGAGACGGTAACGCATTTCAGGCGTTTGACGCAGGATTTCAGGAAGCGGTCATGGTGCAGTTGGTCACGGTTTTCGGCGGTTCGGGCTTTGTCGGCAAGCAGGTCGTTCGGGCATTGGCCAAGCAGGGGTGGCGTATTCGCGTCGCCGTCCGCCGCGCGACCGAAGCCTACGACCTCAAGCCCGCCGGCGATGTCGGCCAGATCCAGGTCATGCGCTGCGATATACGCAAGGAATCCGACATTGCCCGCGCCCTGGATGGCGCCGATGCCTGTGTCAATCTGGTTGGCGTCATGTATCAAAAAGGCGGTCAAAGCTTCGACGCCATTCATCGCGCCGCGGCCAGCTGTATTGCCGTCGCCTGCGCGGCGCGCGGTATTCGCAACCTGGTGCAGATTTCGGCCCTGGGCGCAAAGCCCGACGCGGCTTCAAGCTATTATGCCTCGAAGGGCCGTGGTGAAGAGGTCGTCCGCCGTCATGTTCCGGACGCGGTGATCTTACGCCCGTCGGTAATCTTCGGTAATGGCGACAGCTTCTTCACCATGCTGGCGACGCAGGTCAAGCTGTTCCCGGTTCTGCCGGCGATCGACGGCGCCAACACGAAATTCCAGCCGGTCTATGTCGCCGATGTCGCAGCGGCCGTCGCGCGCACGCTCGGCAATGAAAAGGCTTACGGCCAGACCTACGAACTGGGTGGTCCCGAGGTCTTCGCCTTCAAGGACCTGCTGCGCTATGTCGGCAACGAGGTCATGAGCCCGCGTCCGCTGGTTTATCTGCCCGGTTTCGCGGCCAGCCTGATCGGTGTCGGCGGCGATATTCTGGGCGCGATCACGCCGCTTAAGCCATTCCTGACGTCCGACCAGGTGCTGATGCTGCAGACCGACAATACGGTTGCCAAGACCGCCAAGGGTTTTCGCGATCTCGATATCGCACCGACGGCGGTCGAATCGATCGTGCCGACCTATCTGTGGCGGTTCCGCAAGAACGGCCAGTTCGCGGTCCCGGCGTAACGAGCGGGGTTTGGGGCCTGCGACCCCATAAACCTTTTCTATTCCAATAAGAAAGCCTCGCCCTTTTAGGGGCGAGGCTTTCTTATTGGATCATGGAAGACTTGGGGCCCGCAGGCCCCAAACCCCGCTCGCTTAACCGTGGCCGGCGAAACCGAACCACCACACCAGGCCGCCGACGCCGACAACCACGCGCCACAGCGCGAAGAAGCCGTAACCGCGTTGCTGCACGAAGCTGATGAACGGCTTGATGACCAGCAGGGCCGAGATGAACGACACGATAAAGCCGATGGCGATGATGATGTAGCGATCCGACGTCATCAGCTTGTAGCTGTCGGCGAATTCGACCGCAAAGGCGCCGATCATGGTCGGAATCGCCAGGAAGAAAGAAAATTCCGCGCCGGCCTTCTTGTCGACCTTGCACACCATGGCGCCGATCAGGGTCGAGCCCGACCGCGACATGCCCGGAATGATGGCCAGGCACTGAAACAGGCCGATGGCCAGGGACGTTTTCCAGTTAAGCTTCTGGGCGTCGTCATGCACCGGCTGGGGCGCGTATTTATCAGCCGCCCACAGGGCAATGCCACCGACGATCAGCGCTCCGCAAATCAGCGGGATATTGTCGAAGAAGCCCGCCAGCAGGCCCGACTTCTTCATCAGCACGCCGATAATGACCGCCGGGAAAAAGGCAACCAGAACGCTGATGGCGAAATTGCGCGATTCGGCCGAGGTCGGAAGCGTAATGACCGCCTTCCAGAGCCGCGCGAAATAGAGCACCACGACCGCCAGAATGGCGCCGAGCTGGATCATGACGGTGAAGTTGCCGCCGGGGTCCTGGAACTTCATGGCCTCTTCCGCCAGCAGCAGATGCGCGGTGGAAGACACGGGAAGGAATTCTGTGAGCCCCTCTATGATGCCCAGCAGTACGGCCAGTAAATAATCCATATTTGCCCTCGGTTCCGGCTAAAACGAAATCGCTTCAGCCGGTCTTAGAGCAAAACGCGGACCAAGTTAATTAGCAACCGCAATATTTTCGTCGAAGGTCGGGTCGGGCAGGGCCGGCGTAACGCCGATATAGCGAAGGCGCGCCTTGGGCGCTGCGCCTGTGTGAATCTGCTCGATGGCGTGGGCCAGCCAGCCAGCGCTTCGGCCAATGCCATACAGGGTCACCGGAGCTTCCCGCGGCAGATCGAGATGGCGGCCGATCAAGGCAAGCGCAAGAGACATGCCGACGGGTTGGCCGGTCATATCCTCGCCGACCTTGAGGATGGTCTTCAGGTCCTCGCCGATGTGCGGTGCAGCATCGATCAGGTTGCGCGCCCGCAGGTATTCTGACGGGGCGTGATCCTTTTCAAAGCCCGGCAGTTCCAGGCCCTGGTTCAGCAGGGTGCGGGCAACCAACTGCGGGTTGCCTGAGCGCCGAACCTGGGTGACGTAAAGCTCGGCGCGCGAAATGCGGGCGCCGAGACGCGGGCCCATGACGGTCGCGAACCCAGCCATCAACGGCACGGCCAGGGGGCCCATCGACGCGGCGGCGCTACGCACGGCCAGGGTCGATTCGTCGAGGCCGACATCGGCCGACAGGACCAGGGCGCGGCGCAGCAGGTCGATGTCGCGATTTTCATAGACCTTCCAGACGCGCGCCAGCCGCTGGTGGAAGAACAGGCGCGGCCCGCCATTGGTAACCGAGTCGACCATTTCGTTGATCAGGCTGGCGGCTTCCAGGTTCAGGTCGCGGTCCGGATTGATGTCCGGCTGGGCATCTTCCTCGATGCGGCGGCTCAAGACCGAAAAGACGCGCAGGCGCGGCCCGCCCGGGAAGTTGACGTCCGGGCGTGGCTTGAGCGGGCCGAACGGGTTCTGACTGGCGCTCTGCCACAGCAGCGCCGCGACGGCCTCGAAATTTTCGCTGTCGGCCAGGGTGACGCAGTCGCGGCCGCGGTAATAGTGACGGCCGTTCAGGGTCAGCGAGATTTCGCTGTCGATTGCGGCTTCGCCACGGGTGATGGTGCCGCCGCTGAGCGCCGGAACGGCAGGCAGCATGGGCTGGCCGGTGCGTTGTCCCGGCATGCGGCCGGGAGCGCGGCGCGACAAACGCTCGACATCGTCCAGCGCATAAAGGCTTTTACGGGGGTGAGTGGGGTCACTCTTGGCCGCGATGCGCTGACGGCTGACATAGGCGTACAGCGTCTGCGGCTTGACTTCCAGGCGCTGCAGCGCCTCCGTGCGGCTGATCCAGATACGAGACATGGGCACACCTTCGATGTTCATCGCGACAAGACTCCGCGAATACGGCGGTTTATTGTCAAGATTGATTCTGCGCTGCACCCTATGCCGATTTGGCGACATTTGCCACGCGCTATTTACCTTTTATTAACAGTTTCGGCAGGAGGTCCCGAGCGATGCGCAGAAAAGCGTGGAGCGGTTTCTGCAAAGTATCGCGCGGTAAATTGTGCGGCGCACACCAAACATGGTTTGCCTGCGGGAAAGGCCATGTTACACAAGGACATGAACGCATTTCCGGGCCAACAATCAGGAAAGATTTCGCCGGTATTACTGGCATCGATCCTGTCTGTGGCCGTGGCAAGCATATTGACGGTCGCCAAGACGCTTGTGCTTTATCTGTCAGGCTCGCCATCGGTCCTGGCGTCGTTGACCGATTCGGCCCTCGATCTGCTGGCCTCGGTCGCGACCCTGTTCGCTGTCCGGTATGCCCGCACGCCGCCCGACAA
>CAMLLA010000250.1 GCA_946480525.1 uncultured Asticcacaulis sp.
CGCCATCCTCCAGGATCTCGATCTGGCGGCGCGCCTCGTACTCGATGGCCTGCTGCATGAAGCGGAACGAGTTGACGTTCTTGATCTCGCAGCGCGTGCCCAATGGCTCGCCCGGACGGCGGACGGAGACGTTGCAGTCGGCGCGCATATTGCCCTTTTCCATGTCGCCGTCGCAGGTGCCGAGATAGACCAGGATGGTACGCAGCTTCTTGAAATAGGCCACCGCCTCGTCCGACGAGCGGATGTCGGGCTTGGAGACGATTTCCATCAAGGCGGTGCCGGCGCGGTTCAGGTCGACATAGGTGGCGTTGGGGTCAAGGTCGTGGATCGACTTGCCGGCGTCCTGTTCAAGGTGCAGGCGCTCAATGCGCACGACGATGGGTGGGGCGTCCTTGTCGGCTTCGACCAGCACCTCGCCCTCACCCACGATCGGGTGATAGAGCTGCGAGATCTGATAGCCCTGCGGCAGGTCGGGATAGAAGTAGTTCTTGCGGTCGAAGCGCGAGAAGCGGTTGATCTGCGCTTTCAATCCAAGACCGGTCTTGACCGCCTGCTCGACGCAGAAACGGTTCAGCACGGGCAGCATGCCGGGCATGGCGGCGTCGACGAGCGAGACCTGCTCGTTCGGGCCTGCGCCAAAGCCGACCTTGGCGCCTGAAAACAGCTTGGTGTTGGAAGCGACCTGGGCGTGGACTTCCAGCCCGATGATCAGCTCCCACGGCCCGGTCCGACCCTGGATGAATTTGGAGGGGTCGGCGGGGCGAATATCGAGATCGTTTGTCATAGGAAGGGATATAGCGGGAAAGGGGGAGTGGTGTGAAGGGGCTTATCAAGACTTAAATTAAGGGTTAGCTTAATAGGGAGATTCTTGCGAGCGTCGGAGCATGAAGCTGAGCCATATCAATAGCAACAGTGTCAGAGCACTTGCCGAGGTAGTTAGTCTGGACGTTTGGCGGACAGCAGTTGGCAAGGATTCTGGCAAGTTTAAACTACACGCCGACGTCGTTTTTCGAGAAGGAAGACTTGGCGCAGAACTTGAGTCGCAAGTCCGTTTTCGCTTGGCATTAAGACGCGCAGAATTAGTAGTTATAATTCCAAAAACTGAACCACTTTCAGTCGATCCATCCACTGTTTCTAGAGATACACCCAATCTCTCTGTCCACTCGACCTCGACGCATTCGGTAAAAAATAATACCGGCATATTATCAAGTGCATCAATGGGCATTTCTTCGAAAGGAATTTCAGCTGGAATTGCTGGAAAAGCCAAAGCTAGCAAGAAGGTTGACAATACTAAAGTAGACAAGAAAACTGAAAAGCATAACAGTTTTAAGATCATTCAAAGTCAAAATCAAAATCAAGACTATCGATGGGAACTTCTGCCTAGTGTAGATGAGAAATTATTCGGCCACCCGTGGGACGCAAAGACCGAACCACGAATGACCCTATTTGATCAGAGGCGCGACAAATTAAAAGGCTTGCCGCCTGTCGCAGTAGTTGAAGTGAGGTGTCTTCGAGAAGATCTTATTATAAGTGACATCAAGCTCAAAAATAATGATATATGGGAAAAGCTAACACAATCAGCAGGCTTCAGAAACAAAGAAGTTGCAGTAGAAGCTTACATCAGAAATAGGCTTCAAGCCGAAGGTTTACAGTATGGCAATCTATCAGATGCGTTCAGCCCAATAGTATTAGCTAGCAGCCATTCTATGTAACATGCAACACTGGTCATATACAATAATAAAAATACTTGAAGCGGACACAATAAACCTTAGAGACCTTGCAGTTATTGCTGGAGGAAATCCAATCGATTTCTACGTCGGCACGTCCATAAATGGAGTGGATGTCACTAATCAAGACTTGCGTGGAATGAAATTCACTCATGTAGACACTTCTAAGATACATAAAAACAACAACACTATATTTGACCCAGATGCAATACCTGAAAATGATTCAGTAATAATAGAAAAACTAAAAGCGATAAAATTACGTTCTCACCATGAAGAACGCTTGGCTATGATTATGGAACTCGTCTTGTCAAATCCTCAAAAAACCGAACTTATTGAAAAAACATATACAGATAGATCATCTATCGCCAGGAATATGATATCTTCTTTTATATTGTCTGTAAAAATGTATAAAAAGCATAGAGAATCCCACATAAACTTAATAACATCTTCTTTTGTTCACAAAAATCTGATGAAGAAATACCAATTTAATACAGAAAGGTATGCAATTTATATAGCAAAATATCTTGGCCACATTCCAGAAATTGAGAAGACTATAAAGGACAATATTATGAGGGGATTACTCTCCGTTGAGGGGCGCAGGGAAGTTTTGAATTTGCTTGATAACAAGAACAAATAACTACCCTCCCTATGAAAGACGATCAAATTAAGCCGCCTTCTCGTTCATCGCATCCAACAGTTTGAACACCGCGTCGTCGACGCTCAGGTCGGCGTATTTCGCTCGCGTAAGGATGCATTCGACAAAGTCCGCGGCCCGTTGCGCGTTTCGCGGCGTCCAGAAGTCGGTGAAGCGCGAGAGAAGGTCGGCCTTGGCCTCCACCACCGACAGGTCACCGGCGATGAAACGCTCGAGTACACATCTGATCCAGTCTTGCATGGTCATGCCCTCGGGTTATTTTGTTCACATTTTGTTCTTATTGTGAGCGAGAGTCAAGGAGACGCGCGTTAAAGGAAGAAAGATACCCCACCACCATCTGCTGCGCAGATGGTCCCCCTCCCCAGCAAGCTGGGGAGGGGGACCGCACGAGTGAGCCATCGACAGATGGCGAATGAGATGTGGTGGTGGGGGTTCTTAGCCAGCAGCGGCGAAGCTTAAACCGGCTTCTTGATATTGTTCAGCGTCTGGGATTCGGACCGCGAGCCGACCTGGACGGTTTCGACCTTGATGGCGGACTTCTTCGGCTTGCGGATTTCTTTCGTGCTCTTCTTCTGACCTTTGGCCATGATGTCGCTCCTGTTACCGATGAGTACAGGCTTATGACAGGTTTGCCGGAGATAAGCGCGTTAAATAACCATGCGATTCGAGGTCGTGCCAAAGCTCATCGCAATCCTGCCCGGCAAACCGACTAAATTCGATCAAATATAATCATTTTCAATCTGAAATCTCTTTTCCTCGCCGGTCGCCTGGCCTACAGATCAGATCGAGCCGTTTACAAAATTTAATTTGTCTGACAATACTGCCTCAAACGGGTCAAAAAGGCCCATCCAAGCAGGGAGCAATACCATGTCCATCCGTGTCTCGGGCGCTTTTGCCGCCGTCAGCCTGATCGCCCTCGCCTCCGCATTTGGCGCCAATGCCCAGACCGCGCCCCAGCCGCCGGTCACCCAGCTGTCGATCGGCACCAAGTTCGTCGAAGGCTTCTGCGCCGACGTCCGCCAGGCCGATGGCCAGGTCGTCATCAACAAGTGCAATGCCCAGCCGTCCCAGGCGATCAATTACGACGACACGACCGGTCAAATCCTCCAGGGCGACAAGTGCGTCGCAGCGCCCGTCAAAGGCCAGCCACTGTCCTTGCGCACCTGCACCAAGGCCAAGGACGAGTTGTGGACGTTCGAAGCCAACGGCACGCTCAAGACCGACTCAGGCCTGTGCGCCGATATCCTGAACTTCCAGCGCGATCCGGGAACCGCCGTCATCGCCTGGGACTGCACCGGCGCCGACAACCAGAAATTCTTCCTGACCAATATCCGCAAGGCGGCGTCCTCAGGCACATCGCCGGAAGCCTCGGTCGAGCCGATCAAGGGCCAGCCCGTCATCGCCTCCTACTTCCTGCAGGGTCGTTGCCTGGCGACGTCGGCCAAGGGGGACCTGACGATCGAGAACTGTAACCGCCAGGCCGAACAGGCGCTCAGCTTCGCCAGCGACAACTCCGGCGCCATCGTCCAGGGCGGCAAGTGCCTGGGTTCGGCCGTCAAGGGCGAAGCCCTGGTGGTGGGCGCCTGCACCAAGAAGCCCGAGCAGGACTGGGCCTTCACCGAGGACGGCACTCTGCGCAACCGCGCCGGCCTGTGCGCCGACATCCTGGCGTTCGGCACCCGCGTCGGCACGCCGGTCATCGCCTGGGACTGCACCGCGACCGACAACCAGAAATTCTACCCGGCCATCGCCGCGCAATCCGGCACGGCGACGCTGGGGGCCCAGCTGGCCGGTGCGCTCAAGAGTTCAAATGTCACGACCCTGTCGGTCATCGCCGGCTATTCGCCGTTCAATGTCACGGGTTCGGGCGGCACCGCCCTGGGGTCGAACGAGACGCATCACATCACCGGCGGCATGAATGACACGGTCGTCTTCGGCGGCGCCGGCGTGCTGACGGTGCGCTTCCTCAACGGCCTGGCCAATGACGCCATCAAGACGCAGGCGGGCAAGGTCAGCCTTCTGCCCGCCGACTGGTCGTTTTTCTCCGGCAAGACCGCCGGTACCATGAAGCTGAAATAAGGTTGGGAACCTAGGACCTGAGCCTGAGGACCGTCGGCTCCTCGGGCGCAGCCACGACGCCGAGATAGGACCTGGCCGCCTCGCCGCTCATCGGCCTGGCGAAGTAGTAGCCCTGGACGAAGGTCGCGCCCAGGCTGCTCAGCAGCTCGAGCTGGTCGCCGGTTTCCACGCCTTCGACGACGCATGTCAGGCCCATGTCGGCGCACAGCGCGGTCAGCGACTTGACGATCTTGAAGCTGGCGGGATTGTCGCGAATATCGGTGACGAAGCTGCGGTCGATCTTCAGCTTGTCGAGCGGCAGGCTGTGCAGGTGGCTGAGCGACGAATAGCCGGTGCCGAAGTCATCGAGCGATATGCCGACGCCTAAGGCCTTGAAGGTGTCGACGGCGGCCCGCGCCGCCTCGGCGTCCTGGGACACGGCCGTTTCGGTGATTTCCAGGTCGATGCGGCCGGGCGCCACCTGGCTGGCATTGATGGCGGCCAGGACGGAGATGACGCTTTCGGACGAGCTTAAGTCATAGGCCGACAGGTTGAACGACAGGCGCACATCCTCTGGCCACAGGGCGGCCTCCGCCAACGCCTTGCGCAACAAGGTGCGCGTCAGGGTGACGATCAGGCCGATGCGCTCGGCGGCCGGGATGAAGACTCCCGGCGAAACGTGGCCGAGCGCCGGGCTATGCCAGCGGGCCAGCGCCTCCATGCCGACGACGCGCTGGGTGCTCAGTTCGACGATGGGCTGGAAGACGACGGACAGTTCGCGCTCGAAATCGGCGGCCTTCAGCGCCTGTTCGATGCTGCTGTCGTCGCGGATCTGGGCTTCGTGCTCGGCCGTGAACAGGACGGTGCCACCGCGCTGGTGGCGCTTGGCGTAATAGAGGGCATAGTCGGCGCGTTCGAACAGCATGTCCGGCGTGCCGGCATTGTCGGGATAAAGCGCAAAGCCGATCGATGAGCCGATCTGGGCCTTGGCGGCGCCGATCTGGTACGGCACGCGCAAGGTCGAGGCGATGCGGCGGCCAAGCGCCTTGAGGTTTTCCGCCGAGGCGTCGCCTGTCACCAGGATGGCGAATTCGTCGCCGCCGAGGCGCGCCAGGCTGATGCCGTCGCCACAAATGCCTTGCAGACGCTTGCCGACCTCGACCAGAAGCCGGTCGCCGGTGGCGTGGCCATAGGTGTCGTTGACCGGTTTGAAGCCGTCCAGGTCGATAATGCCGACGGCCAGACACGCCTCATCGCCGCTTAAGAAACCCGAATGGGCGCGCTGATGCAGCGTCGCCAGGGTGTCGAAAAACCAGCGGCGGTTGGGCAACTGCGTCAGGGTGTCGAGGTTGGCGATACGGAAGTTTTCATCCGACAGCCGGCGCGTTTCCGTCTGCGACGCGACCAGCTTGGCGAAATCACGGTTGTAGGTCAGCAGGACCACCACCATCGAAAACGACACCAGGGCCAGATTGGTCGCCAGCGCCCACAGCGTCTGTTCCGGCCGCGACAAAAAGTAGGCGATAAACGGCACGTTGGCGATGAAGATGACCGACATGGCGGCCGCCCGCAAATGCATCAGGCAGACCGCGCCGCCGATGACATTCATCGAGATGAAGAAAACCATCTGCCCCCTGGCATAGGGGTCGCCGTACTGGAAGAGGAACAGCCCCCAAAGCGTAAAGGACAGGGTCAAAAGCCCACACAGCTTCGTCGTAACGCGCATAAGGCGCACAACCTCTGCATCGCTGAACGCCTTGTCGCGGTTTCTGATGAACCAGATGGCGCGGACGACGCAGATGGCGCAGATGACCAGCGGGACCCAGACCGCAATCCACGTCGGCGCCTGGCTGGCGAACGTGAAAATGCCGGACAGGGTATTGGTGACGAGGATGAAATAGAGAAGCGG
>CAMLLA010000251.1 GCA_946480525.1 uncultured Asticcacaulis sp.
AAACGTATGCGTCGGCGTCTTGCACCGGCTAAGGATGATACTTGCCTGACGCCAAGATAAGCAGTGCGCGGTAAACATCAAGGGTGCGGGCACACATGACGTCCAGGCTGAACAGCTCACGGACGTGGGCGCGGCCCTTGACGCCCATGCGGAAGCGGTCGGCTTCGGGCAGATCGATGGCGGTCCTGATGGCTTCCGCCCAGGCCCCCGCATCGCCCGGTGTCACAAGCCAGCCGGTTTCGCCGGGCAGGACGGTCTCATTGGTCGCGCCGTGCGCCGAGGCCAGGGGCGGGCGGTGCATGGCCTGGGGCTCGACCGCCGTGCGGCCAAAGGCTTCGGGCTCTATCGACGGCGCCAGGGCGTACTGGCACATGGCGTAGGCCGACGGCATGTCGGAGCAATGGCCGACCAGTTTGACATGATCACCCAGGCCATGGCCGTCGATCTGTTTGCGCAAGGTTTCGGTATAGTCGCTTCGGCCCTGGTCGTCGCCGGCCATCAGAATCAGAAAGTTGTCCGTGCCGTCGGATTTCAGCCGGGCGGCGGCGTCGATGACCAGCGCCTGCCCCTTCCATTTCGTCAGCCGCGCCGCCAGCAGGAAACGCACGCGATTGTCTTCGCTGGCAATCCCCCACTTTTCCTCAAGATCCATCACCCGGCGGACGTCGAAGGCTTCCGGATCGAAGCGTTTCAGGTCGATGCCGCGCGGAATGGCGATGACGCGTTCGGGAAGGACGTTGTAGGTCTTCAGGATATGGGCGCGGGTGAATTCCGAATTGGCGATGGTCAGGTCGCCGCGTGTCATCTGGCTGTTGTACCAGCGCTTGAGGTTGGACCTGGCGTTATAGATGCCGGCATAGGTGCCGACCGAACGCACGCCGCACGCCTTTGCCGCGGCAAAACCGGCCAGGGCAGGGGCGCGGGAACGGACATGGACGATATCGACGTGCTCGGCGCGGATCAGGTCCTTGAGCGCCCGGAAGTTTTGCCATTGTACGAACGGGTTCTTGCTGTGGACGGGCATATTGACCACGGTCGCGCCCGCCTTTTTCAGCCTGTCTTCCAGCCGCCCGCCTTTCGAAACGACGATCGAGCGTCCGCCGGCCTTGATGACTGCGGCGCTGACGTCGACCGTGGTCTGTTCGACGCCGCCGGTGTCGAGTTCGGGCACGATCTGCATGACGCAGGCTTTGAACGGTTCAGGCATAAGGGCTTGTGGAGGGGAGGGGCGGCAGGTATTCAAAGCCAATGACCACGATAAACCTTTCAGATCAAGAGCCTGCGTCCTTTCTGGAGACAGAGGGTGGGGATCGTATCGCCTGGCGGCGCGTCCGTGGCGAAGGGCCAACCATACTGTGGCTGGGCGGCTTCCTGTCGGACATGACGGGATCCAAGATCACGCGCCTGAGTGCGGAGGCACGTGTGCGGGGGTGGGATTTCCTGTGTTTCGACTATTTCGCCCACGGTGAAACCGAGGGAAACTTTGACGAAGCAAGGGTCGGGCGTTGGCGCGACAATGTGCTGGCGATAGCGGACCAGTTGACGCAAGGGGCGCTGGTGGCGGTTGGTTCCAGCATGGGCGGGCATATGCTGTCCCTGCTGATCAAGGCGCGTCCGGATCGTGTGCATGCCGCGGGCTTCCTGGCGCCGGCGGCCGACTTCGCCACGGCCCTGATGCTGCCCGCGCTGTCGCCGGAAGAAAAGCGGCAGCTGGAGGTGTCGGGCGTGCATATGATGCCGGGCTACGACCGTCCGGTACCGCTCAGCCAGGCGTTTTTCGACGAGGCGCGAACGCATGAGGTGTTGGGCGCGCCCGTTCCGTTCGACGGGCCAGTGCGAATTCTCCACGGCATGCAGGACGACCTGGTGCCGTGGCAGCACGGCGTGCGGCTGATGGAGACGCTTACCAGCCCGGACGCCCGCATGGAACTGATCAAGGACGGCGACCACCGGCTGTCGCGGCCGCAGGACCTCGACCGGCTGGTGGAGATGGTGGCGGAACTGCGCGAACGGGTGATCGCGTAATTTCCTTGCGTTGATGATAAATTCGCGCCTTAATTCCGCTATATGCCGGGCGCAGCTTGCCGCCCTCGGAGGTGCTGTTCATGCTTGTGTCGCGTCTTGCCCTGTTTTCGATCCTGCTTGTGCTGCCGGGGGTTGCCCTGGCGGAGGAAGAGGTCGTGAAAAGCAACCGCGCAGCCTTGCCTGCGGCGACCGAAACGACCAGGGCCGATGTCATCACCCTTCCTCCGACCGATACCAAGGCCCAGTTCATGTCGCGGTTGAACGAAGAGGTGCTGTCTGACGAAAAGGCGCGCATCGACTACGAATCGTGGGCGGGCGCCGAAGAGGACTACAAGAAGCGCCGCGTGCATGGCACGGCCAGTGTCAGCGTCGGCACGGGCGGTTACCGCAGCGCTTCGGTTTCGGCCATCATGCCGGTCGGTGATAATGGCTGGCTGGGCCTGGCCTACAGCCAGACCGATTTCGGGGAAAACGGCGCCTACCCCTATATGTATGACGACTTTGGCGCGGACTACGGCTACGGATACGGGCGCGGTTATGGACGTGGCAGGGGCGAGCGTGGCACCTCGCAGTCCTTCGCCGTGTCTTTTGACACCAGCAGTTCCGGCGGAGATGCCGGTAATTGTCCATCGGCCTTTCGCGATCGCTACGACGATCCGGTCTTCAGCGCGCGCGCCGACCGCCGCTGCGCTTCACGGACACCGCACGACTAAAGCCTCCCGTTTTCCGGGGGCTGGGCTTTCTATAACCTTCTTGCTCTGATGAGGATTGCTTCGGCTGTAAGGAGGGAAAGTGTCGGCTGTTTCGACATCTGATAAGCAAATATTGCTCATGCATTCCGTGCTGTTGCGGCTGGGGAAGTTGAGTGTCCGCGATTTCGCCGCGACCATAAACGCACTCTCCAACAGCGGCGTTTATCATGACGTGTTCTACGACATTTTGTTTCCATCGGAATACTACGACGATTTTGTCCAAGCAGCCGAGATTTCGCTTCGGCAGCTCGAAATTTCCATACCGGCTTCAGTGGAAGATGCGGTGTTCGTGCTCGCCGACATTACGACTTGGCATATTTCCCGGGGGACTGAAGATCCACTGGAACATTTGGCGCGCTTTTGGGTCTATCTGGATTGGTCCAGCACCTTCGTCGCCGCCTTCGGACTTGATGAACTGCAGGCGATAGATTGGGAATACGATCATCTTTGCTGCGAGTCAGGCCCCGAGACCTCGAAAAGCCTCGCACGGCTCGAAGCGGAATGCCGAAAGGCCGCCACCAAGTGGCGGCGCGACCATGGATTATCCTGAATGCGGGAGGCGACTGGACGAAGCCATGAGTGTCTTCAGCCCCTCCCGATAAGTCGGATATTGCAAGCGCCAGCCGAGTACGGCCTTGGCGCGCGCATTGGCGACGCGCTTGTTGTCGTTGTAGAAGCGGCGCGTGGCGGGGCTTAAGGCTGCGTCGTCCCAGGCGATCCGGGGCGGCAGGGGCAGGCCGGCCAGTTCGGCGACGTAGACCAGGACATCCTCGCTCGATGCCGGTTCGTCGTCGCACAGGTTGAAGATGTTGCGTGTCCGACGCTCAAAGCTGGCCAGAAGGGCTGTGGCGCAATCGTCATGGTGCAGACGGGAAAAGACATGACCGGGCTTATGGACGCGCCGTGCCGTGCCGTCGCGCAGTTTATCGATGACATTGCGCCCCGGCCCATAAAGCCCCGGCAGACGGAAAAGATTCGCCCCGCGGCTTAGCCATTGCTGCTCGGCCAAGACGCGCCGCCGGCCTTCGGTCGATGACGGGGTAGTGACGTCATCCTCAAATGCCCAGCCGCCGTCGCGGTCGCCATAGACGCCGGTGGTCGACAGGTAGCCGATCCATTTTCCGTCGAGCGGCAAGTCGCCAATGGCAGCAAAGGCAGGACAGCCATTGTCGTCAGGGGCGGGGGTAATCAGCAGCCCATCGGCTGCCACCAGGGCATCAGACAGGGCACCCTCATCCTGGGGATCGACAGCGAGGATGCCTTGCGCTTCCAGTTCCTGGCGCTTTTCAGGCGTACGCGCGGTGGCGGAAACCCTGTGGCCGGCAGTCCGGATCGCATCGGCAAAAGCCTTGCCGATAAAGCCGTAACCGTAGATCAGTACCGACCTCACTGGGCTGCGGCGGACGCCGAAGCGGCTTCGGCGGCCTCTTTGGCGCGTGCCTCTTCCTTTTCCTTGGCCTCTCGGGCCAGGCGGGCATCGCGCTCACGCACCATGCGGTAATAGTCGGGCAACTGGATGGCGTGGCCGAACGGCTTCGGCGACGGCGCCCCCAGACCTTGAGGCCACACCAGGCTAAGCGCGATCAGCACGATGGCGATCACGGCGGCGGCGGGATAGAAGATCTTGTCTGGCAGCATAAGCGCCTTATAGGCGGATTACGTCCGCCATTCCAGAGGATTGTGCCCGGGACGTTGCCGCACAATTTCGTCCTCCTTCCCCTTGTGTAACCCAAATGTCACACTATATCCGGACGGTCCAACGCCCAACCGGTTGCTTGCCTTAAGGACCGAAGGGGCTTATCCGCCGTCAGGGGAGCCAGAAATGAACATCGAAAAATATTCCGAGAAAACCCAAAAGGTTATCCAGGGTGCGCAAGGCATAGCGCAGGCCAACAACCATCAGTATTTCATGCCGCAGCACGTCCTGAAGGCCCTGGTCGAGGACAAGGACGCCTTGGCGCCGCGCCTTATTTCGCTGGCCGGCGGCAATGCCGACGCCTTCACAGGCGCGGTGGATGTGTCACTGTCAAAGCTGCCTTCGGTCAGTGGTACGGCTCAGCTTTTCATGCACAACGACACGGCGCGTCTGTTCAACGAGGCCGAAACCGAGGCTCAGAAGGCCGGGGACAGCTTTGTCACCGCCGATCGCCTGCTGTTGGCTGCGCTTGGCGGCAAGGAATCCGAGCCGCTGCTGAAGGCCGCGGGAGTTTCCCTGAAGCAGTTGAAGGATGCGGTGACCAATTTCCGTAAGGGCAAGACCGCCGACAGCGCCACCGCCGAAAACGGCTTCGATGCGCTCAAGAAATATGCACGCGACCTGACCCAGGCCGCGCTCGACGGCAAGATCGATCCGGTCATCGGCCGCGACGAAGAGATCCGCCGCACCATCCAGGTCCTGGCGCGCCGCACCAAGAACAATCCGGTCCTGATCGGTGAGCCCGGCGTCGGCAAGACCGCCATCGTCGAAGGCCTGGCCCAGCGCATCATCAATGGCGATGTGCCTGAAAGCCTCAAGGACAAGAAGCTCTTGTCGCTCGACATGGGCGCCCTGATTGCGGGCGCCAAGTATCGCGGTGAGTTCGAAGAGCGGCTGAAGGCCGTGCTCAACGAGGTCACGGCGGCCGAGGGTGAGATCGTCCTGTTCATCGATGAGATGCACACGCTTGTCGGCGCCGGCAAGTCGGACGGCGCCATGGATGCCTCTAATCTGCTCAAGCCTGCGCTTGCGCGCGGCGAACTGCACTGTGTTGGCGCAACGACCTTGGATGAATACCGCAAGCACGTCGAAAAGGACGCGGCCCTGGCGAGACGTTTCCAGCCGGTCTTCGTCACCGAGCCGACAGTCGAGGATACCATCTCGATCTTGCGTGGCCTGAAAGAAAAGTACGAGGTCCACCACGGTGTCCGCATCTCCGACTCGGCCATCGTGTCGGCGGCGACCCTGTCGAACCGCTACATCCAGGACCGTTTCCTGCCCGACAAGGCGATCGACCTGATCGACGAAGCCGCATCGCGTGTCCGCATGGCTGTCGATTCCAAGCCGGAAGAACTGGACGAGCTCGACCGCCGCATCGTCCAGCTCAAGATCGAGCGCGAGGCGCTGAACAAGGAGACCGATCCGGGCTCGAAGGCGCGGCTGGAAAAGCTGGCCAATGAACTCGAAGATCTGGAAGGCCGCTCGCTGGGTCTGACGCAACGGTGGAAAGCCGAGAAGGACAAGGTCGGTTCCGCTGCGCGGGCCCGCGAGGCTCTGGACCGTGCGCGTGTCGAACTGGCCAACAGCCAGCGCTCCGGCGACCTGCAAAAGGCGTCGGAGATCCTCTACGGCCGCATTCCGCAACTGGAAAAGCAGCTTCAGGACGCGGAGAACGCGCCTCAGGACGCGCCGCTGACGCCGGAAGTGGTCGATGCCCAGCAGATCGCGGCGGTGGTGTCGCGCTGGACGGGCGTACCGGTCGACAAGATGCTGGAAGGCGAGCGCGAAAAGCTGCTGCGCATGGAAGACGAGCTGCGTAAGCGCGTCGTCGGCCAGGACGAAGCCCT
>CAMLLA010000252.1 GCA_946480525.1 uncultured Asticcacaulis sp.
CGAACCGCCGACCTGTGGGTTATGAATCCACCGCTCTAACCATCTGAGCTACCCAACCGAACCGGAAATCAAGCGAGGAAAACCTGTGCCGCTTGCGGAGGCGAGGCTATAGCCAATCCTGCCCGTCTGTTCAAGCCTCCAGTCAACGAATTTTCGCGAATGCCACAAGGTGCGCACTTTACCCGCAGAAAGCCGGTTGACGGCGGAAGGGGGTGGAATATTTCTCCGATAAGCGCCATTATGTATAATATATGGAGTTCATGGTGGCGTTGAGGGAATATTTTGTCGGATTTGATTGATGAACTGGACGGACGCATACTCGATCTGATTCAGGACGATGCTTCGCTGTCCGTAGCCGATCTGGCCGAGCGGGTCGGATTGTCGCCTTCGCCATGCTGGCGCCGCATCAAACGGCTGGAAGATCTGGGGGTGATCCGCCGGCGCGTCACACTTCTCGACGCCGACAAGCTGGGCCTCGGTTTCGAAGTCTACGCCGCCGTCAAGCTGTCCCTGCCGTCGCGCGCCAATCTCGAAGCCTTCGAAGCGCGCCTTGGCGATTGGCCCGAAGTGGTCTCGTGCGTCACCGTCACCGGCCATGAGGACTATATGCTCAGGGTCATGACCCGTGATATGCACGCCTATGACGATTTCCTGCGCGACAAGCTTCTGGCCTCGGACCTGGTGTCGGGCGTCGAAAGCCGCATCATCATGCGCTCGGTCAAGGCGACGACGGCGGTGCCGATCCGTCTTGTGATGAACCGGCCGGACCTGGAGGAGGGCAAATGAAGCAGCGCGTGCGTACGATCGGCTTCCTGCTGATGGCCAGCCTCCTGGCAGGATCGGCCCATGCCGTTGATCCGGCGTCGGACCTTGGCCAGTTCCAGGCGCATCGCGCCGCAGGGATGGCCGCCTTTGACCAGAACGATCCGACCGGCGCCATGGCGGCGTTCAGCAAGGCTGGCGCCATCCTGCCGGATTCGCCGTCCATTCTGCTGCTCAAGGCGCAGGTGGCGATGAAGCAGCGCAAGAAGGCCGACGCCAAGGCGGCGCTCAAGGAGTATCTCAAGCGCGGTTACGTCCTCGATCTGGCCAAGAACCCCGATTTCAACCAGGTCTGGGATGCCGAACTGAATGATCTGCTGGAACTGAACGAAAGTCCGGTCGGCCAGATGCGCGTGGTGTCGAATTCGCCCGGCTTCATTCTGGCGGAATCCCTTGCTCAGACCGAGGATGGCGCCGAAGTGTTCGTCGGCGGCGTCCGCACCGGTACGGTGACGGCGATATCGGCTGGTGGTGCGCGCGACGTGCTGACCTTCCGGCCGGGTGTCGCCGCCTATGGACTGGCTTTGCACGACGGCAAGCTGTGGGCCACGACGGCCGCCACGCGCCAGACCGAAACCTTCGACCCGAAGGCGAAGGTCACCTCGAAAGTGGTCGTGATCGATCCGACGACCGGCGCCATCGGCAAAAGCTTCAGCGACAGCGCCAAAAGCCGCCGTTTCGGCAAGCTGCTGGCTGGACGTGACGATCTCTATGTCACCGACAGCGAGCGCGGCGAAGTCCTGCGCCTGGCGGGTTATGACGGGGCGCTCGAGACGCTGGTGCCGGAAGGCTATATGGACTCGCCCGGCGGCCTGGCGGAAAGCGCCGATGCGTCGTCCCTGATCGTTGCCGATTTCGTCTCGGGCCTCTACAGGGTCGACCTGGGTTCCGGCAGTATGACGCGGCTGACCCCGCCGGCCGACGGGGCCCTGCTGGGCATTTCCTATCTGGCACGTCATGGCAACGACCTGATCGCCATCCAGACGGGCTTCAAGCCTGACCGGGTCCTGCGGCTGCGCATGTCGGACGACTGGTCGCAGGTCAAGGCAGTCGAGGTCCTGTTGCGCTCCGAGCGCCTCCTGTCACAGCCGACGCAAGGCGTGATCAGCGGCGATACCTTCATGTTCATCGCCAAAAGCCAGTGGGACAATCTCGATGCCCGCGGCAATCCGGTCAAGGCGGAGCCCGATCCGGCGGTTATCGGTGCGATCACCCTGACGCCCTGACGTTCACGGCAGAAGTGAACCTGGGGCTCTTGCCAAATTGATTATGCGAGTTATTCTCATTATCAAAATGAGGAGTGACTCATGGTTTTGCTAAGCCTTGGTTCCGGACTGATTACCGCCCTGATGACGCAGGCCAAGCCGCCGCGGACATGGTTGGATCTGGACTGGATAGTCGACGATGCGCCCGTCGATGACGGTCATGATCGTGATCATGCGGTATTGCCCGCTGAGAAAACGGCATTCTCCCAATAACTTAACTGGTTAATAAATTATTATTCCAAATGGGCCCGGAATCTGGCACATCTGGCACCAAACCTGCGAGATAGGGTTACGAAAACCTTAATCCTGTATTTTTTCAGGACAAGACGCAGAGACGGAACAGGTGATGACTGTGGGAAGCAAGGCACGTTTTGCGGTCGGTGCAATGGCGGTGATGCTGGCGGCTGTGGCCGGGCTGGCTGAGGCCGCGCGACTTTCACCGGACCTGCGCCTGCATCAGAACCCCCAGCCTGCCTTGCGCGATGGTGATTTCGACGGCGATGGCCGTGTGGACACGCTGCGCCTTGTCAATGACGCCGGCACCGGGCGTATCGCCGTCCATGTTCGTCTTGCGGATGGCCATGACCAAAGCGTCACCAGCTTCGACGCCTCGGCTGCGCCCACCCTGCGAGTCGTTGCGGCAGGTCATTACGTGGTCGATTGCGGCAATTTCTCGAACAGCTGCGCGGATGCGCCGATCGCGCTGAAGACGGACGGTTTGATCTTGGCCATGGACGGGGGCGTTTCGGTGCTGCTGCATTGGCAGGACGGCCAGTTCGCGCAGGACTTCGTCCGTTCGGACGAGGCGGATATGGCGCGCGTTGCATCAGCCCTTTACGCGGTAAATCGTTAGTCCGTACCGGCGATATTGTAAGTTCCAGCGACGTTGCCGTTGTTGCGGAACTGTCACAAAAGCGACGATCGCGCGAATTTTGCACTGGCGATTTCTCTGTGCATGCGTCATGTTGCGCGATAACAGGCGTGGCCGGGAAGCCTTCGCTTACAATAAGAAAGTACGAGTTAGGATAAAAATGGGACGCTCAGCTGACTACAGCAGGCAAAGGTGCACGGTCGCCGCCAGCCTGGACATTATTGGGGAACCGTGGACACTGTTGATCATACGCGATGCCTTCCGGGGCATATCGCGCTTTGAGCAATGGCAGGACAATCTTGGCCTGGCGCGCAATGTGCTGGCTGCCCGCCTCAAGCACCTCGTCGCGCACGGCGTTTTTGAACAGAGGCTCTACTGTGAACGCCCGCAACGTTACGAATATGTGTTGACGCAAAAAGGCCGCGAACTGCGCCCGTTAATGCTGCACATGGCCGACTGGGGCGCCAAATATATCTATACCAATGAGACACCGTCCGTTGAACTGGTCCACAACGCCTGCGGCCACGTCATTGAGCCGGTAACCCATTGCGCGCACTGCGCCGGGACCGTATCGCCCGACGATGTCCAGTTGCGTCGCAATCCGGATGCGCGGTCGCTGGGCGAAATCTACGCGGAAATCCTGTAAATTTAAAAGGCGCTGCGCGTGGCGGCAATAAAACCGCCACCCAGGACGCGGCCGGAATCGGTTGCGTCGTAAAGCACGCAGGCCTGGCCGGGCGCCACGCCTTCCTCGGGATCGACAAACTCGATCTCGATGCCGGTTTTCGTGCCGACAATATGCGCCGGCACCGGCGGGCGGGTCGAACGCACGCGCGCAAGGACCGACTTTCGCGTCAGGGCCGCGGCATCAAGGTCGGACTCGTCACCCAGCCAGTTGGTTTCCTTCAGCGACAGGCCGCGCGTCAGCAGCGCCTCGCGCGGTCCGACGACGATCTCGCGTGTTTCCGGCAGGATTTTGATGACGAACAGCGGCTCGCCGACGGCGATGTTCAGCCCGCGCCGCTGACCGATCGTATAGCCGGTGATGCCGTCGTGCGTGCCCAGCACCCGACCGTCGATGTGACGGATATTGCCCTTCTCACGGCCTTGCGGGCGCAGCTTGTCGATCAGGTTGGTGTACTTGCCCTCGGGCACGAAACAGATGTCCTGGCTGTCGGGCTTATGCGCGATCTTGAGGCCCAGTTGCACGGCGATGTGCCGGACCTGCGGCTTGGGGATGCCAGCCAGCGGGAAGCGCAGAAATTGCAGTTGCTCACGCGTTGTCGCGAACAGGAAATAGCTCTGGTCGCGCGATTGGTCGGCCGCACGGCGTAAGGACACGACCGCGCCGTCATCCGCGCGGTCGACATAGTGACCGGTCGCCATCGCTTCGGCGCCCAGGTCGCGGGCGACGTCGAGCAGGTCACGGAACTTGACCGTCTGGTTGCAGCGGATGCACGGCACCGGCGTCTCGCCGCGCAGATAGCTGTCGGCGAATTCCTCGATCACGGAGTCGCGGAAACGGCTTTCATAGTCGAGCACGTAGTGCGGGATGCCGATCTTTTCGGCCGCCATGCGCGCGTCATGAATGTCCTGGCCGGCGCAGCAGGCGCCCGCCTTCTTCAACGCCGCGCCGTGGTCGTAAAGCTGAAGGGTTACACCGATGACCTCGTAGCCCGCCTGATGCAGCAGAGCGGCGACGACAGTGGAATCGACGCCGCCGGACATGGCGGCGACGATGCGCGCGCCTTGGGGCAATCCGACGGCCTTGCGCGTGGCGTCAATGGCGGCGTCGAGGTCGGCATCGAGGATCAGGGGTACGGGGCACTCTTGCATCCGCGCTAGATAAGGGAAAAGCGCTTCAATTGCTAGATCGGCCCGCATCATAACCTTATCACGGCCGGGTGGGATCATGGCGCGGCCTTACACGGGGCGGCCTAAAATCGCACAAAAGCGTTCAAGGAGTATGCTATGCCCGCCGAAGATTTGAAATCCCGTACGCCCGGTCCACTCGACGAGGCGTCCCGCGCCTTTGTCGATCGTGTCGCTACGCGCGACCAGCGCGATCAGTCACCCGAAGAAGGCGATCCGGGCAGCGAAATCGACGATACGCGCCTTCCGCTGGATGATAATGATGATGCTCCGGCTAACGACGCTGCCGATGATATCGAAGGTAGCCGCGACGATCAGCCAGGCAGCAATAATTCAAACGACGAAGGCGAGGACGAAACGCCTGCGCTTCAGCCTTGAGCCGATCATGCCCATTGTCTTTGCTTTTCAAATGTATGCGGCCCTGTCGTGGCGCATGACGACGGCGCTGATGCCGGCCTGGTGTGGCGGCACCACGTTCTCACCGTCGAAAGTCCCGAAGCCTACTTCAACAGATTGAGCAGCGAGGTCTGGTTGAGGCTGGATAGCACCTGTGCCGACGCCTGAACCGAGACCTGAGCCATCTGAAGATCGGTATAGGCTTTGGCCAGGTCGACGTCCGTGCGGTCGCTGATCAGGCCGGACAGCGTCTTGACCTGTCCCTGCAACGACTTGGTTGTATTGTCGACGCGGTTCTGCAGGGTACCGTTCAGTGATGTCTGCTGGACCAGATCATCATAATGCGCGTTAAATTCCTGCGACTTGGTTGTCAGGAACGCTTTCTGCGCGTCGGTCAGGTCGGCGCCGAACGGACCCGTCAGAGGGTCGTCATTATAGGCCTGAATGTCGGCAAAGGTCTGCATCAGGGCCGTGCCGAGGTCCGAAGCCAGCATACCCGTCTGGATCGTCGTGTGGACGTCGATGCGCGAAGACTTCTTGATGTCTCCGTTCTGGAAGCCGTCGGCCATAGTCGGTAAAGCGGTCAGATCCGACAGGCTTGTGGCCGTTACAGGAGGATTGTCGTCATTGCCCCCGCCGAACAGGTACTGGCCGTTATGGACGTAGTTCAGGCCGTCCAGAGCGCTTGAAAACGCACCCTGGAGCGAGGTCATCATGGCGGAGGCGTCCCCAGAAGCCAGCGCATTCATGATGGCGTCCTTGGCGCTGGCGGCGGAGTCGCTGGCGGTCGTCAGCGCCAGATCCTGGCTCTGCAGCCGGTCCGCAACGGTCTTGTTGACCTCGATGAAACTTTCCGACTTTGCAAGCGATGACTGATAGGCCGCAATGATTTCCGCAGAGCGCCCATGTCCCATCAGGTCGGTGGCGACCTTCTGGGTCGATACTTGGTCATTGGCCTTGGCCATGCGGTTTTGGGCGTCCATCAGGTTGCCCAGCGCATTGCCCCAGATTTGTCCGGTCGAGATACGCATCTATCAGCGTCCCATATTGAGCAGGACGTCGTACATTTCCGTGACGGCCTGAATGAGGC
>CAMLLA010000253.1 GCA_946480525.1 uncultured Asticcacaulis sp.
GATATGGTAGAGTTTGAACGTGCGTTCAATGTGCGTTTCACAGGATTGCAAACGCCGGAACACAGGCGTGAATCGGCAGCAGACACATCATGTTGTGGCCACATTATGAGATTAAGACCGGATGTGGACTGGATTGCCACCAAATAAGGAAATCGACACTTGCGTCGAAAACGTTTGCGATGTAGGCTTTTCAACGAGGAAGCGAATTTCAGTTTGGTGAGCGACATAAAAGGTACGTCGTCACCGTTAGTATAGGGGCGTTGAGTCTTATGAAACCATCACCAGCCGTTCTGTCTGCGTCCGTTCAAGATGTGCAAGCAATGACCCTTAGCAACCCCATGGGTTGGGTCTATGCCTTCTCGTTCGCCTCGGCCTTTTGGGTGATGTTTGCGATGCTCGTATTTGCGATAACGCATCCGCCGCTGATCGGCTAAATTCCATAAAATTTTCGGGCTGTGCCTTGGTGCCGCGTGCGGTGCTGATGCTTCTTGTCTTGTGCTCAAGAGACTAAGGGCCTGATACGATATGTATCGTTTCAGCGCTTCTCGACGAGTTTCGCGAGGGTTTCGAGATAGCCGGCGAAGGCCTGGCGTCCGGCGGTCGTAATGTGCGCCCGTGTCAGGGGCTTGCGGCCCTGGAAGCTTTTGACGATCTCGATATAGCCCGCTTCTTCCAGCTTGCGCAGATGGACCGACAGGTTGCCTTGCGTCGCGTCCAGCAGGTCCTTGAGTTCGTTGAAATCGGCCGCTTCGGCATCTGCCAGATACGCCATGATCCCCAGCCGCATGCGGCCGTGGATGGCGTCGTCCAGGCGATTGACGTCGAATGCGGCCATTGCTCAGTCGGCCTTGCTCTGTTGCATCATCACATAGCCAGGCGCGGCCATCAGGATGAACATGGCGGCGGCGAACACCAGCAGATAGCTGCCGGTATCGCGGATCAGGAAGCCGAGCGCCATCGATGTGACGAACCAGCCGGCGGACACGGCCGCTAGCCATGGCTTTTTACGGATCATGTAGGCGACGTACCAGCACGCGCCCTGCAAGGCCGCGACGACCGCGGGGTATAACAGCCAGATCAGGAAATTTTTCTCTGTGATCGATACCCAGCCGATGGCGACGCACATGCTGAGATTGGCAAGGCCAGCGCTGCTGAACGCGGCGTTCATGGCGCGCGTCGCAACGCCCTGCACCTTGTCATGACGGTTGCGCCACATCAGCCAGACAATCCAGCCGACGAAAACGACCGTGGGCACGATACCGATGACCAGATAGGCCAGCGGCGGCCACTCCAGCTTCAGGATAATCGGTGCGGCGTTCAGCAGGCACTGGAGACCATAGGCCACGCCGCCGACCAGGAACAGTTCCCCGGCGGATCTTTGCGTCTTGGGGCCTTCGTTGACGAGACCTTTCAGGAACGCGAGGTCCTTATGCGCTTCATTGACGTCCATGACGGTCCCCTTCCTGACGTGTCATCGCATAGCCTGGCGCCACCATCAGGACAAAGAGCGCGATTCCCAGCAGCAACAGATAGTTGGCGGTATCGCGGATGAGAAAGCCCAGGGCCATGGCCGTGGCGAACCAGCCTGCGGACACGGCGCCCAGCCATAGTTTTTTGCGAATCATATAGGCGACGTACCAGCAGGCGCCCTGCAGGGCCGCGGTCACCGGTGGATAGAGCAGCCAGATCAGGAAGTTCTTTTCGCTGGACGAGACGTAGCCGAAGACCACGCACATGGCCAGATTGGCCAGGCCCGCGCCTCCGAAGGCCGCGTTCATCGCCCGTGTCGCTACGCCATGCTGGCTGTCCTTGCGGCCACGCCACAGCATCCACAGGATGAAGGCGGTGAAAATAGCCACGGGGCCAAAGCCTACGAGAAGAAAAGCCAATGGCGGCCACGCCAGATTGAATGTGATCTGCAGCCAGTAGAGCACGCATTGCAGGCCATAACAGATGCCGGCGACCATGAAGACGTGCCCGGCCGTCGCCTGGGCCTTGGGGCCTTCGCTGACCAGTGCCTTGAGGAAGGCCAGGTCCTTTTGGGCATTTTCGGCTTCAGCATTCATGCGCGTCGTCTTCCTGTGGGAACCGCCTGCGTCGAAATCGACGCAGGCGCTTTGGCGATAGAGAGCCGGAGGGACCATCAGGCTTCCTGAAGGGTGCCGGACGGCGTCTTTTTCCGGCGGCGTCGGCCGTTGAGAATCGTGCCGATGAAAGTGTAGCGCACGATCAGGCTGTAGCTCAACAGACCGGTGAACAGTGTGCCGAAGAGCACGATCGAGACCTTGTAGGCGATGTGCCAGTCGTAGTCCTTCACCAGGTACTGGAACAACATGACCAGAGGAATGTGCACGATGTACACCCAGTAGGAGGCATCCGACAGGTAGCGGATCAGCGGGTTTTCGGCCTTGAGCAGGATGCGCGCGCCGCCGATCAGGAAGAAGGCCCAGGCCCAGGACGTCATCGGGTAGACCAGGCAGTAAAGCGCATGGTCCGAACCCTTGACCAGTTCGGCGCTGGGGGTGGCGCCACCGTTCAGCGTCAGGCACGCCCAGGTACCGGCGGCCGCGCCGATGCCATAAAGCCAGGTGCGTCCGGCCAAGTGGTCCAGCAGGTCGGCACGGCGATGCAGCCACCAGCCGAAGGTAAAGGCCGTCGCATAGCCGGCGATTGCCATGGTGTTGGGAACGAGGCCGGCATCCGGCGTCTTGATGCCCAGCCACATGTTCCATTCGGTGTTGAAATAGAAGGCGGCGGCGGCAGGCAGGGCGACGACAAGCGTAATCAGGTCCGACTTGGTCAGAAGGCCCGTCAGCTTGTCCAGCATCCGGCCGAGCGGCGCACCGATGCGGGTGACGTCGGTGACGATCTTGATGACCGCCATGCCTGCGTAAAGCAGCAGCAGGGCATAGAGGAACCACAGGTGGGTCAGTGGGAAATTCTCAGCCGTCATGGCCGGCGGAGGTGGGGGAGGCGCTGCGGCTGCGGCCGATCCCGGCGCCGGCATGTTGGCGATGATCATGACGGCGACGATGGCGGCGAAGACGAGCGGCCAAAAGGTAACCAGCGGAATGCCCACGCGCTTCAGGCGATTGCCCAGGAAGGCGCCGACATTCCCGTCGCGCTTTTCCAGCAGCAGACGGGCAAAGAAGCCTGCCAGGATAAAGAAGGTCGTCATGCGGAAGATGTGGATGACATAAAAGGCGAGGTTGGCGCCCGGGTCGGTGACGGCATCGCCAACCACCCAGAAGCGAGGCTCCATGAAGGACATGACGCCGTGAAGGACAATGCCCAGCAACAGGGCGAAGGCGCGGACGGCGTCGAGGTCGTGCCAGCGCGCGCCGCTGGTTTCAATTCTACTGGCAATCGAAGGGGTCATGGATGTCTCTCCTGTTCCCGTGGCGGACATCGCGTCCGATAACGACGATATACGCCAACAAGTTTGTTTTGTAAACCAGTTTAACGGAGATACGGTTTTCGAGGCCGCAAACCTCTGCTACATAAGGGAAAGTGTGATGCGGGGAGGGGCGGGATGAGCGCAGCAACCAGAATTTTCGTGCGGCGTCTCGGGATGGCCGTGGGCGTGCTCATTGCGTTTGCCGCTGCCCTGTACCTGGCGGCGGTCGCCTATCTCTATATCAACCAGCGCCACATTCTCTATACCATCCGGCCTGTGCCGGCGACGCGCGACACTGGCGGCTTGCCGATAAAGGAAGTGACCATCCTCACGCCCGATGGTGAAACCCTGAACGCGTGGTATGAGCCGCCGCAACCCGGACAGCCGGTCTTCCTGTTCTTCCATGGCCAGGGCGGGACGCTCGACCAAGGCAAATGGCGCTATATCCGCATGCACAAACAGGGCGTGGGGTACCTGGCCGTATCCTATCGCGGCTATTCCGGATCGACCGGCAGCCCGACCGAGCAGGGCCTGTTCACCGATGGCCTGGCCGCCTATGACTGGCTGAAAACGCAGGGGTACAAGCCGGAAGACATCGTCATTCACGGCCATTCGCTGGGCACGGGCGTCGCCACCTATGTCGCGGGCAAACGTGAGGCGCGGGCGCTTGTGCTCGAAGCGCCGTTTACCGCCACGGTAGATGTTGCCTCGGAACGCTATCCCTTTGTCCCCGTCTCATGGCTGATGAAAGATCAGTTCCGCAGCCGCGAGCGCATCAAGGATGTGCACATGCCGCTGCTGGTCATCCACGGCGATCGTGACAGCGTCGTTCCCTTCCATCAGGGACAGCGCCTGTTCGCCATGGCCAATGGCCCAAAGACATTCATCCGCATGCCGGGGTCGGAGCACAATACCCTGACCCGCGATGGCGCCTACGTGCACATCTGGACGTTTCTTGGGCTCAAGGCCGTGCCTTATCAAAACAACGATAACTGACGGTCGCCGCCGCGAAACAGGCTGTAGTCCTTTTCATACCGTGGCTGATTGAGGCCGTATTTGCGCACGGCGACCTCGAAGCGTTTGGCGATCAGGGCGGCGTGGACGCCGGTGCCGCTCATGCGCTGGCCGAAGGTCGAGTCGTTGAGCTTGCCGCCCCGGATGTCGCGAATATGGTTCAGCACCTTCTGCGCCCGGTCGGGAAAGGTCTCGCGCAGCCATTCCTCGAACAGGATCTTGATCTCAAAGGGCAGGCGGACCAGCGTGTAACCCGCCTGTTCCGCGCCGGCTTCGGCGCTGGCCTTCAATATGCCTTCCAGTTCGTGGCAGGTCAGGCCGGGGACCAGTGGCGCCGCCAGCACGCTCACCGGTATGCCGGCCGATTTCAAGGCGCGGATGGTTTCGATCCGGCGCTGGGGCGTGGCAGCGCGCGGTTCCATGACCCTGGCGATATCGCGGTCGAGCGTGGTGACCGACAGGGTGACGGTGACCAGCCGCATCGACGCCATCTTAACCAGCAGGTCGAGATCGCGCAGGATCAGGGCCGACTTGGTGATCAGGTTGATCGGGTGGCGCAGGTCGAGCAGAACCTCAAGGCAGGCGCGCGTGATCTTTTCCGATCGCTCGACCGGTTGATAGGCATCTGTATTGATGCCCAGCACCATGGGCGCGGCCTTGTACTTCGGCGCGGTGAGTTCCTCACGCAGCAGTTTGGCGGCGTCGGGCTTGCGGAAGATGCGCGTTTCGAAATCGAGCCCCGGCGACAGGTCGAGAAAGGCGTGGGATGGCCGTGCGAAACAATAGATGCAGCCGTGTTCGCAGCCCCTGTACGGATTGATCGACTGGCTGAAGCCGACGTCGGGTGAGGTGTTGCGGCTGATAATGCTGCGCGCGGTGTCGATACCGAGGATGGTCTTGCGCCGTTCCAGTTGCCGCCGGTCCTCATGTGTCCAGCCGTCACTCAAGTCTCCTGGCCACCCATCGTGCACATCATAACGGTCAGCGGCATTGAAACGCTGGCTCGGCCGGTTGGACACCGAGCCGCGCCCCTTGTGCGCGCGTTGCAGGATGGCATTGTCGTCATTGACTTCAGGGTGATGGGTGACGGCCTTGGGCATGCGCAAGGCTAAAATCTCTACCGGAACAAATCAAGAACAAAATGCGCTTGCGATCTCATGGTGAACATCGGATAGTGCGCGTCGGAGGACGCGCATATGAGACGAACATTTTTGGCGGGCAGCCTGGCGCTGGCGGGTGTGGCGGCACTGGGCGGCAAGGTTCAGGCGCAGGAGGTGCCGGCGTCGCCGGCCGAAAAGCTGGTCCGCATCCGCATGGCGACAGGCCTGGGTGATATCGTCCTCAATCTCGATGCCGGCAGGGCCCCTCTGACGACGGCCAACTTCCTGCGCTATGTCGATAGCAAGAAGCTGGATGCCAGTGTCTTTTACCGCGCCATGAAAAGTCCGAACGGCAATGGCCTGATTCAGGGCGGCGACAGCCGGCGCGCCCTGCCGCCCGTGGCACATGAACCGACGACCCAGACCGGCTTAAGCCATACGGACGGCACGATCTCGCTGGTTCGCGGGGCGGCCGCCGGTTCGGGCAAGGGCGACTTCTTTATCTGTGTCGGTGATATGACCTTCCTGGACGCCGGCCCGAACGGAACCGACGACGGTCTCGGCTTTGCTGCCTTCGGTAAGGTGATCGAGGGTATGGACGTCGTCCGGGCTATCCTTGGTGCGCCAGTGTCGGCGACCGAAGGCGTCGGCGCCATGCAGGGTCAGATGCTGGCGCCCAAGGTGCCGATCGTAAAGACGCGGAGAGTCTAAGCTTGTTTGAAATCAAGTCCCCCTTCCGTCATTTGCTCCGCAAATGCCACCTTCCCCGTTTACGG
>CAMLLA010000254.1 GCA_946480525.1 uncultured Asticcacaulis sp.
TTTCTTTCTCCTCTCCCCATGAAAAGGGGAGAGGACAGGCGCGCAGCGCCAAGGTGAGGGGTAAATCGGTAGTAGATACGCACGCTGAAGGTACGGTAACCCTTCATCCGGTCGAGCAAGCTCGACCACCTTCTCCCCTCGGTGCCTGCCGGCGAGGCTGGGGAGAAGGGAAGCTAATGGCCGCTCTGCTTGAAACGGGGGGCCTTCCTTACTCTGCGTCGAAGCCGCCGCCGGTGGCGGCATACAGGTTGATCAGGTTGATCGCCCGAACAAGGCGCACACCGATCTGAGCCTGCTGCGCGCCGTAGAGCGTGCGTTCGGCATCCGTCAGGGTCAGGCGTGAGTCTATACCTTCGCGGAAGCGCTGCTGGGCCAGGCGATTGCTGTCCGAAGCCGCCAGCACAACCCGGTCGGTGGCCGCGAGACGGTCGTCGATCGTGGCGCGCACGGCCAGTTGATCGGACACGTCGCGGAAGGCCGCCTGGATGGCGCCTTCGTATTGGGCGAGGGCGATGTCGCGGCTGGTGCGCGTGGCGCGCAAATTGGCCAGGTTGGCCCCACCGGCAAAGATCGGCACCGAGATCGAGGGCGCGAATGTCCAGGTGTCGGTGCCGTCGAACAGTCCATCGAGATCGCCCGATGCCTTGCCGACCGAACCGGTCAGCGAGATGCGCGGGAACAGCGCGGCGCGCGCCGCACCGATATCGGCATTGGCGGCCTTGAGGTTATATTCCGCCGCCAGCACATCGGGACGCTTCAACAATACATCCGACGGCAAGCCGACAGGAAGATCCGCCAGGACGGCGTTTTCCGGGAAGGTAGATGGCAGGTTTTCCGCGACGACTTCGGCGCCGACCAGAAGACGCAGAGCGTTACGGTCCTGCTGGACTTGGGCGGTCAGGGCCGCGACGTCGGCGCGCGCCTGTTCGGCCAGGACTTCGGTCTGGCGGAGCGTCAGCTGATCCGAAGCGCCGGCGTCGAAACGCTGGCGCATCAAGCCGAGGCTCTCGTCACGCAGGCGCAGGGTCTCACGCGACAGGCGCAGCTGATCTTCGTCGGCCGCCAGGGCCAGCCAGGACGAGGCAACCGCGCCGATCAGGCTGATCTGCGCTGCCTTGCGGTTCTCGGCGGTCGCAAAGAAGCGCTGCTGCGCCGAACGGCTGAGCGAGCGGACGCGGCCGAAGAGATCGAGTTCCCACGACGCGCCGATGTCGGCCGTGTAGGATTCGGTTTCGCCGACCGGAGCGCCGGTTACGGGGTTGACCGCTCCGGTGTCGCCGCGGAAACCGGAGACCGTGCCCTGAACACCCGGGACCAGGTTGGCGCGCTGGATGCGGTACTGTTGCCGGGCACGTTCGACGTTGAGCACGGCGACGCGCAGGTCGCGGTTGTTCTCAAGCGACTGGGCAATGACGGCCTGCAGGCGCGGATCGAGGAAGACCTGACGCCACGCAAGCGTTTCCGCCGATGCGTCTGATGAGACCTGCGCCGTCGGAAACTGGTCCGGCACGGGCAGGGCTGAGCGTTCATAGCGCGGGGCCATGGTGCAGGCGCTCAGACTCATTGCGCCGGCGGCGGCCAGAAGGGTGATCTTGACGGTTGGGGTCATATCAGTGTCCCTTCGGATCGGTGTCGGAGCGGTTGAGGTAGGCCATGGCTTCGCGCTGCTCGGCCAGCTTCCTGAGGTGCTTTTCATCGGCCTTGAACATCTTTTCAATGATGACGAAGAACAGCGGAATGAAGAAGACGGCGAGGAAGGTGGCGGACAGGATGCCGCCGACCAGGCCGGTGCCGATGGCGTTCTGGCTGCCCGACCCCGCGCCGTTGGCGAAGAAGAGCGGCAGGATGCCGAAGGTGAAGGCCAGCGAGGTCATGATGATCGGGCGCAGGCGAACGCGGGCGGCGGTCAGTGTTGCGTCGATCAGGTTCATGCCGTTTTCGTGGTTATGCTTGGCGAATTCGACGATCAGAATGGCGTTCTTGGCGCTGAGGCCTATGATGGTGAGAAGCGCCACCTGAAGGTAGATGTCGTTCGACAGTCCGCGCACCATGGTCGCCAGCAAAGCGCCCAGGACGCCCAGTGGAATGACCATGACGATGGCGACCGGGATCGACCAGCTTTCGTACAGGGCCGCCAGCAGGATGAAGACGATGAAGATCGACAGGGCGTACAGCATCGGGGCTTCGGCGCCGGACTGCTTTTCCTGCAAGCTGAGGCCGGTCCATTCGTACGAGATGCCGGGCGGCAGCTGGGCGATGATCTTTTCCATCTCAGCCATGGCCTGGCCCGACGACTTGCCCGGAGCCGCCTGGCCCTGGATGTTCATCGACGGCGAGCCATTATAGCGTTCCAGGCGCGGCGAACCGTATTCCCAGTGCGACGTGGCAAAGGCGGAGAACGGCACCATCTCACCCTGATTGTTGCGGACATACCATTGGTTCAGGTCTTCGGGCTTCATTCGGAAGGGCGCATCGGCCTGGACGAACACCTTCTTGACGCGGTTGCGGTCGATGAAGTCGTTGACGTAGGCGCCGCCCATGGCCGTGGACAGGGTAGCGTTGATGTCGCTGAGGCTGACACCCATGGCGCCGGCGGCGGCCTGGTCGATTTCCAGTTTCAGTTCCGGCGTGTCTTCCATGCCGTTCGGGCGGACGCCGATCAGGTTGCCGTTCTGCGCCGCCATGCCCAGCACCTGGTTACGGGCATTAAGAAGCGCCGCGTGGCCCAGGCCCCCGACATCCTTGAGCTGAAGGTCGAAGCCGGACGAGTTGCCGAGTTCGGTCACGGCCGGCGGCACGATCGGGAAGGCCATGGCGTCGCGGAACTGCATGAAGCGTCCCATGGCGCGCCCGGCGACGGCCGGCGCCTTTTCGTCTTCCTTCTTGCGGTCGTGGAAGTCCTTGAGACGCACGAAGGCCATGCCCGCGTTCTGGCCGGGTCCCGAGAAGGAGAAGCCCGAAACGGTGAAGGCGGATTCGACGGCCGGGTCCTTCTTGAAGTGGTCGGCGATCTCGTCAAGCACGACATTGGTGCGCTCTTCGGTGGCGCCGGGCGGCAGCTGCACGATCGTGAACAGGATGCCCTGGTCTTCTTCGGGGAGGAAGGAGGTCGGCAGGCGCGTGAACAGGAAGGCCATCAGGGCGAGGATCGCGGCAAACACCACCATCCAGCGTACGCTCTGGCCCAGGATCTTGCCGACTGTGTTCTGGTAGCCCTTGGCCAGGCGGTCGAAGTTGCGGTTGAACCAGCCAAAGAAGCCCTTCTTCGGTGCATGGCTTTCCTTTTCCGGCTTGAGCAGGGTGGCGCACAGGGCGGGGGTCAGGACCAGGGCGACGACGACCGACAGGGCCATGGCCGAAACCAGGGTGATCGAGAACTGGCGGTAGATGACGCCTTGCGAGCCGCCAAAGAAGGCCATCGGGATGAACACGGCCGACAGGACCAGCGCGATGCCGATAAGGGCGCCGGTGATCTCCTCCATCGACTTGATGGTGGCGGCTAATGGCGGCAATCTTTCTTCGCGCATGACGCGTTCGACGTTTTCGACCACGACGATGGCGTCGTCGACGAGAAGGCCGATGGCGAGCACAAGCCCGAAAAGGGTGAGTGTGTTGATCGAATAGCCGAACGCCGCCAGCACGCCGAAAGTGCCGAGCAGGACGACCGGAACGGCGATGGTCGGAATGATGGTCGCGCGCCAGTTCTGCAGGAAGATGAACATGACGATGAAGACGAGCACGACGGCTTCGATCAGCGTCTTGACGACCTCGTGGATCGACAGCTCGATGAACGGCGTGGTGTCGAACGGCACGACGTAGTGGTAGCCTTTGGGGAACTGCTTTTGCAGCTCATCCATCTTGGCCTTGACGGCGTTGGCGGTATCGAGCGCATTGGCGCCCGTCGCCAGGCTGATGGCGATACCCGTGGCCGGACGGCCGTTGAACTTGGCTGTGCCGCCGTATTGCTGGGCGCCAAGCTCAATGCGCGCCACGTCCGAAAGCCGAACGATCGCGCCGCCCGCCGAGTTTTTGATGATGATGTTGCGGAACTGGTCGATCGTCGTCAGGCGCGACTGGGCGGTAATGGTGGCGTTGAGCGCCGTGCCCTTGACCGACGGCAGGCCGCCCAGCTGGCCAGCCGAGACCTGGGTGTTCTGCGCTCTGATGGCGCCCATGACGTCGGTCGGCGTCAGGTTGTAGCTGGTCAGTTTGTTGGGGTCGAGCCAGATGCGCATGGCGTATTGCGCGCCGAAATTCTGGATGGTGCCGACGCCATCGACGCGGCTGATCTGGTCGATCAGGGTCGAGGACATGTAGTCGCCGAGGTCGGTGTCTGTGACCTCCTTGTCGTCGGAATAGAGACCGATCACCATCAGGAAGCCGCTCGACGCCTTGGCGACCGTCAGGCCCTGCTGCTGCACTTCGGCGGGAAGGAGCGGTGTCGCCGACTGGAGTTTGTTCTGCACCTGCACCTGGGCGATGTCGGGATCCGTGCCCGCCTTGAAGGTCAGGTTGATGCTGGCCGCGCCGCTCGAATCCGAGGTCGAATTCATGTAGAGCAGGCCATCGATTCCCTTCATCTGCTGTTCGATGATCTGGGTGACGCTGTCTTCGACGGTCTTGGCCGAGGCGCCGGGATAGAAGGCGTTGACCGATACCTGCGGCAGGGCGATCTGCGGATACTGCGCAACCGGCAGGTTGGCGATCGACAGCAGGCCGGCCATCATGATGACGATGGCCACCACCCAGGCAAAGATGGGGCGGTGAATGAAGAAGCGGGAGATCATGCCTTAATTCCTTCGGCAGTCTTTTAAAGGGTCCTCGCCAGGGCTGGACGGAGTCCGGGCGAGCATCATGTTACGCGCGGCGCGGTTGCGTCTTACTTCTGGCCGGGTGCGCCGGCCGGTGCGGCCGCTTTCGAGCCGGCGGGAACGGGTTTGACCGGAGCGTCCGGCATGACCTTCTGCAGGCCTTCGACGATGACACGGTCGCCCGATTGCAGGCCTTCGGTCACCAGCCACTTGTCGCCGACCGTCTGGGTTGCCTTGATCGGGCGCGGCTGCGCCTTGTTGTCCTTGGACACCACCATGACCATGGCATTGCCCTTGGGGTCGCGGGTCACGGCCGGTTGCGGCACCAGTATGCCGTTGCCGACGACGCCGGAGACGATGCGCGCCTTGGCGTACATGCCTGGCAGCAGCGTGCCGTCGGGGTTCGGGAAGAGGGCGCGCAGCGTTACCGTGCCGGTGGCCTCGTCGACCGAGACGTCCGAGAATTGCAGGCGGCCCTTGACCGGATGGACGGTGCCGTCTTCGAGGATAAGCTCGACCTCGGCTGTGCCGGGCTGGCTGATTTCACCATTGGCCGAGGCGCGCTTCAGGTTCATCAGGTCGGTGGCCGACTGGTTGATGTCGAGATAGATCTGGCTGGTGTTCTGGATCTTGGTCAGTTCGGTCGGCTGCGCCGCCGTGACGAGTGCGCCCGGTGTCACCGACGACTTGCCGACGCGGCCCGAGATCGGCGCGGTCACGCGCGTGTAGCCGAGGTTGATCTGCGCCGTCTGGAGCGCGGCCTGGGCCGCTTCCTGTTGGGCCTCAGCCTGTTGCAGGGCAGCCTGGGCATCGTCGTTTTCCTGTTTGGACACCGCGCTGGTCTTGACCAGCTCGGCATAACGCTGGGCGCGCAGGCGGGCCGAGGTCACGGCCGCCTTGGCCTGCGATACCTGCGCCTGGGCGCTGGCGACCGCCGCCTGGAAGGGCGCCGCGTCGATCTGGTAGAGCGACTGGCCCTGCTGGACGAAGCCGCCTTCGGTGAACAGGCGCTGCTTGACGATGCCGGACACCTGCGGGCGGACGTCCGAGACCAGGTAGGCCGAGGTCCGGCCCGACAGGACGGTCGTCAGGTTGACGGCTTCGGGCTGGACGGTCACCACGCCGACCTCGGCAGCCATGCCCTGGGGCATGCCGCCTTCGGGTTTCTTGCCGCAGGCGGCAAGACCAAGGCTGAGCATCAGCGCAGCCGTTGCGGCAAGCTTCAGGGGCAAAAGGGGCGATCTCATGCGGGTGCTCCGGATAAGCAGATTTTTGCTTTACGCAGGGTAATGGAACTATTGTGCGCCGCAACCCTTGCCAGAATGTGTCAGCAAGAAGTGATGATGCGAATGTGAATGAACGATCATTCTCATATCTGGCAGTAGGCGGCTTTTTCGTGTATGTCAATCGGACCATAACATTAAAAATCGTTTACTGCCTTTTGTGCAAAGGATTTCCGCGTACAGCATGA
>CAMLLA010000255.1 GCA_946480525.1 uncultured Asticcacaulis sp.
GCACCAGCTTCACCACGGCGCTGTCGACCTTAGGCGGCGGCGTAAAGGCTCGCGCCGGCAGGTCCATGACCTTCTCACAGTCACACAGGACCTGGGCCAGCACACTCAGCCGGCCATAGTCGTCGTCGCCGACCGGTGCGACAATCCGCAAAGCAACCTCAAGCTGGAACATCAGCGTCATCGACAGCGGCCGCCACGGCCCCGTAAGCCACTTGACCAATAGCGGCGTACCTACATTGTAGGGCAGGTTCGACACGATATGCGCGGCCGGCGCCAGATCGGCTTCGGACACTTTCAGCGCGTCGCCCTCGATGACGCCGAACCGCTCGCCATAGACGGTATTCAGTTCCCCCAGCAGTTCGATGAACCGCGCGTCCTTCTCGACGGCGATGATCTTCGACGCTTCGGTCTCCAAAAGCGCCCGCGTCAGGCCGCCCGGTCCGGGACCGACCTCGATGACCACGTCACCGTCAAACGGCCCGCCCAGACGCACGATCTTGCGCGTGATGTTGAGGTCGAGCAAAAAGTGCTGGCCGAACGCCTTCTTGGCCATCAGCCCGTGCTGCTCCAGGCTTTCGCGTAAACTCGGGAGATCGCTCATGTCAGGCCCCGGTTCCGGCTGATCGCGTCCGCCGTACGCAATGCATTGATAAAACTGTCGGCGCGCGCCACGCCCTTTCCGGCGATGCCAAAACCCGTGCCGTGGTCGGGTGAGGTGCGCACAATCGGCAGGCCGAGCGTGATATTGACGCCACCCCAGAAGTCGAGCGTCTTCAACGGGATCAGGCCCTGGTCGTGATACATGCAAATGGCGGCGTCATAGCCCGAGCGCGCTTCATCGTGGAACAGGGTGTCGGCCGGATAGGGACCACGTATATCGATGCCTTCGGCGCGCAATATCGCGGCCAGAGGGGCCAGCATGTCAATTTCCTCGCGGCCGATCGAGCCGTCCTCGCCGGCGTGCGGGTTCAGTCCCGCCATGACGAGACGCGGCGCATCGATGCCGAAATCGCGGATCAGCGCGGCGTGTGTGATGCGCGTCAACTGCGCCAGGTCTTCGCCGGACAGGCTGGATGCCACATCGGACAGTGGCGTGTGAATGGTCGCAAGGACGACGCGCAGATCCTTCGCCGCCAGCATCATGACCGGCATGGGCGCGGGCGCATCGCCGTGACGGCACAACTCGGCCAGATATTCGGTATGCCCCGGAAAACGGAAGCCAGACTGATAGAGCACGGACTTGGCAATGGGTGCGGTTACCAGGCCTCGCGCCGTGCCCTCGAGACAGAAGCCGACCCCTGTCCTGATCCAGTCGATGATATATGGCGCATGTACGGGATCGGGCCTGCCCGCGACCGGAGGTGCGCTCAAGGCACGGTCGATGACGGGCAGGGCCTCGGCAAACCTCGTCTCTGCTTCGCCGGGATGCGTGATGCGGCATACCGGAATGCCGTTTGCCGCTATGACAGCGGCGTCGCCGACAACGCAGAAGGTGAGGTCGGGTCTGTGTCGCACGGCCTGCCATGCGGCGGCCACCACTTCGGGGCCGATGCCACACGGATCACCCAGGCTGACGACAAGAGGAGGGGACGAGGTCATCGCAGAGACCTAGGCAGACACCTCGTCAGGGTCAAGTCCAAACCTATTGATGGTTCTCGATGGTCGCGCCGGCGCGGAGCTGGCGCAGATAACGTTTGCCCAGCATGGCCGTGCGTTCGCTGACCAGGCTGTTTTGTATCTGCTCGCGTGTTACGGCATTTTCGCCGGCCAGCTGGCGGTCGCAGACGAACAGGACATTCATGTTCTGGTCGTTGCGCATCGGCGGCGTCGCCTGATTGGTTTTGAGCGGACGTAGCGCATCGGCGTAGGCAGGCTTCAGAAGGCTCAACTGCGCCTCGCCGAGATTGGTGATCTGGACGCCGGATGCCTTGAGTTCGTCGACCGCCTCGCAGGTCTTGGCCTTGGCGCGGATAGCATTGAGCGCGGCTTCGGCGCGGCTGACATCCGATGCCGAGGCATTGGGGCTGAGCGGAACAGCGGCCTGGCGGATATGGAAAACCATGTCGGCATTGCCGTCGGACTTCTGACGCAGCAGATAGATATAGACGCCGTCCTTCGTGGTGATCGGCGGGGTCATCTCACCGGGCTTCAGCGCCTGAAGGGCGGTTTCGACCTGCGGGTCGATATTGCCGGACACCAGCCAGCCGGCGTCGCCGCCCTGTGCCGCCGATGGCGCGTGCGAAAACTGGCGGGCCACAGCCTGGAAAGGGGCGACTTTGGCCTGCATCTGCTGATAGAGCTGCTGGGCGCCTGCCTGGGCGTTGGCCAGGCTGCCGGACTGGGCGGGATCAAGGAAGATTTCCGCCACATAGTATTGCGGCTTCTGGCCGTCGGCGACGACCTTGTCCATGGTCGCTTCGACCTGGGCCTTGCCGACGGCGGCGTTGGAACGGTAGCGTCCGCCAACCAGCATGCTCCAGCCCGTCTGTGCCTTGATCTGGTCACGCAGGGTCTGGGGTTCGATGCCGAGCTTTTTCAGTTCGGCCAGGAGCTGGGCGCCGGTCATACCGCTCTGGCGGCCCATGCGCTCGATTTCCTCGTCGATCTCCTTGTCCTCGACCTTGACCTTCCAGTGCTCCATTTCCTGCGCTTGCAGGCGTTCCTCGACCAGCGACGTCACGGCCTGCTGCTGGAAGGACGAATAGTTTTCCTGGGTTACCTGGACGCCGGACGTGACCATCAGGAGCAGCATGCGTTGCTTGAGGTCGTACGAGGTGATCATGTCCTTGTTGACCGACATCAGTATGCCTTCGCCCAAAGGCGGCAACTGAGGCGCCTGGTTGTCGTGACCCAGCGCCGGCGCGGAGGCCAGGGCGGCATCACCCGTGTCGGGCGTCGCTTCCTGTGCAATGACTGGCGCCGCCAGAACCAACAGTCCGGCACAGGCCGCCGCCGTATGAAGTTTCAGCGCAGTTCGGAACGAAGACATGATCGGCATGGATGAACTAAGGACCCGGTGTTTAGCGGACATTTGCGAACTCTGAACCAGACGTTCCCAATGTGGCAAGGTTAAGGCGGAACAGTATCGAAGATTGCGGCTTACCGTTGTGCGTATACAACGTGCTTTCATTGCGCTGATAGACCAGCTCATACCAGCTGCAGTCGTCGCGATAAATCAGGCTCACGGTCGACCGGCGCCATTGTTCTTCGACCATGTCGCGGTCGAGACGGGCGGCGACGCCCCAGTTCTTGGTGAAGAAGTGGCGGGCATAGAGCTGGAGATTACGATAGTTTTCCCCGAAGCGCCGGATCTTTCCGTCCGGATCAAGCGTCGGCTGGACCAGAACATCATTGAAGATGTAGCGCAATGTGGCCTGGGTATTAGGGCTGAAAACGCTCAGACCGGCTTCCCCTTGGGCCAGGCGGAAGCTGTCATTGTCGAGCCGCAGACGCGTATAGCCATAAAGCCCTTTTCCGGTATCGAAGCTGGCGTCCATAACCCAGTCCGAGGATTTGCTGCCGAGGCCCGAGATGTCGTAGGCGCGCTGGATGTAGCCAGCTGGGGGCGCTGTTTCCGGAACGCCGTTATAATAGCGATAGTCTTCGTAGGCATTGGTCGCGCTGTTGAACCGCGCCTCGACCGTGTTGAGGAACTGGTTCTCGGGCTTGTTGCGGAAGATGCGGCCGACCATGCCCTGCACTTCGAGACCGGACGTGAACTGCAACTGCGAACGCAGGCCGATGCTGGCGCGCGTTCCGCTCTCGTAGACGTCGAAGCCCGGCGACTTGTTGACCTGGAACAGGGTGGTGGTATCGAACTCGAAGGACTGGCTGTCTTCGGTCGGCAGGTACGGGCTGGTCTGGTCTTCCGGCGACACCGCCAACTGCGCCACCGGCTCGAGAACCGCGGTAAAGCCGTTGAATTTGCGCACCATAGGATAGCTGAAATTGAAACCGACCGCGCCGAGATCGCGCGAAATCGACTCTTCCCGTCCGGCGGCGTCGAGGTGTGAGACGGTATACTGGTCGTGGCGGTAGTCGAAGAATGGCCCCCAGCGCAGGCCGCCACGTGTCGTCATATTGCCGTACCACGACGCGCCAAGGCTGACACGCGACGTGTCATAGGGCGAGGGCAGGACGCCTGGCTGCTGGAAGAAGGCCGGCGCGCCGGCGCTGCTATAGAGCTTATGCTGGAGGGCCAGGGCATTGACCGACAGGGTCAGTTGCCCGCCCAGCAGACGCTGCCGCGGCGACCAGTAGCCCTGCACCATCGGAACGACGGCAGGGTAGAAATCGGAATTGGCCGCGATGGGATATTCGGTAACCGCCGTCGGTGCGCCCGTCACCGGGTCGATATAGCTGCCGACCGCCAGGCTCTGGAAGTTGGCGACGGAAAACTGGAGGTAGCTGGTTGGCGTCTGGCGGATCAGGTGCGCCTGGTTGACCAGTTGCCGGTGCTCGGCCGACCATTCGCCGATATCGTCCTCGAAGGCGTCATCGACGCTGTAGCGCTCGAAGAAATTGGCATTGTCGTAGGGGCGGCCGTTGGCATCCAGGAAGCTGCTCTTGTCCTTCACGTGCTGAGCGGTGAAGTTCCAGCGCCAGTCCTTGCTGATGGTGAATTCGCCATCAGCAAGCAGGTAGTCGCGCGTTTCGGATTCGCCGATGCGTTCGCCGGCATTGTTGAAATAGGATTCATTGGTGAAGCCGAAGCGCGCGCGTAACTCACCCGAATAGAAGTGCCGGCCGTATTCCAGCGCGATCAGCGGGTTGACCCCGGCGTTGAACTGCGGGGAAATGATCAGGTGCGAGTAGGGCGAGATCGACCACAGATAGGGTTGCTGATACGAGAAGCCGCCACGCTTGCGCGTGAACTGGATGTCAGGTTGCAGGAAGCCGGAGGCGCGTTCCAGCTCAGGATCCGGCGTCCACATATAGGGCATGTACAACACCGGTACGCCGCGAATCTTCAGGACGGCGTTGTTGTAATAGACCATCTTCTTGTCTTTACGCTGCGTGATCTCGCCGGCCTGGATCGACCATGACGGTTCCTGGGTCACGCCGTCTTTCTGACAGAGCTGGCAAGGCGTATAGATGATATTGGTCAGCCGGGTCGTGAAGTCGTTGACCCGTTCGACGCGGCGGGCAAAGACCTTGGAATTGTCGGTGGCTATGGCCGCGAAGTTTTCGCTGACGCCGGACTGGTTCTCATCATCATAGGTGATGCGGTCGGAGTACTGCACCGATCCATCGGCATTGATCGTCTGGGTATTGCCCTCGGCGGTCGTGACGCCGGTCGTCGCATTGTGCGTGACCTTGTCGGCGCGGATCAGCCGATCGTTCTGACGCATTTCGACTTCGCCGCGCGCGACGATCGTGTCTTCGTCCACCCGTGACAGTTCCTTGGCCTGCACGAAGGCCGCGCCTTCGGTCAGTCCGTCGGGACCTGGAACGGTGCGGGTCGCCTTGGGGGCGGCGGCGGGGGCTTGCGCAGCCGCTGCCTGGGCCATGGCCAGCTCAAACGCCAGTTGCGATCCGGTCGCCATGCGCGCCGGTGAAGGCTCGCGGCCTTGTGCGCCCGCAGCCGGACCTATCCCCGCGCCTACCGCAAGGGACATCAGCCCGACACCCAGCTTGAAAGAATAGCGATTCATCACGGCCTTGTAGTTCGCAGTCACGGTTCTATAGCACAAAATCCGGCCCGGCCATCACCTGATTGGCCTGCGACCTCCGAAGCGGTAAAGCTTCAGCCATCCTCGGTATAAACAAGCAATGTCATGCCGGCCAGCATAGCCAGGACGGCGGGTGACCAGCCGGCCAGTTCGACCGGGATAAGGTCCGCCATGCCCAGGCTGGAGAAGAGCTGGTTTACGAAGAAGACGACGAAGCCCAGGCTGACGCCCGATACGACCAGGGCGGTAAGACCGCCCAGGCGCATCAGCCTGAGCGAGAAGACGGCGCCGAGCAGGGCCATGGCCGCGAACATCAGCGGCGTCGACAGGAGCTGATGCAATTTCAGACGATAGACAGTCGTCGGCGAGCCGGCGATGGCGTTACGCTGAATCAGCGCCGGCAATTGCCAGAACGGAACCGACTGGGTTGAGGCATAGTTGCGGAACGCGGCCTGCGCATCCAGGTTGGACGGGATGGACAGGCGTTCGTAATATTCCGGCTGCATGCCGGGCTTGGATTCGCGGGCGTTGCGCAGCAGCCAGAATCCCGGAGACAGGACGGCGGATTGCGCGTCAACGCGGCTGGCAAAGGCAGGCACGCCA
>CAMLLA010000256.1 GCA_946480525.1 uncultured Asticcacaulis sp.
CTCGCGACCGAGATATCGCCCATGACCATGCACGGCTTGACCAGATTGGCGAAAGGAACAAAAAACCAGCCGACGGCCCAACCCGGCGAAAGGTCGAGCGCGGGACGAAGGGCCTTGGCGTTGCGCGCGGCGCCGTAGATCCAGAACAGACTGACAATACCGGAAATCAGCCACATCGCTGAATATAGCAGCATGGAAATGGAGACCGGCGCCTCAAGAACATCATACAGATTGCTGTTCAGCAGGTACACGGCTTGCCCCGTGGTCCAGCCGATTATGCCAATCAGCTGGACGATCATCAACCCAAGCGTCCACGACGTAAGCGTCTTCATCGGCTTGAAGACGTATGCCTTTACAGGTTTCGTATTCATCTTCCCCCCTTGGCCAGCCCTACAGCCCCTTGCGGCCGATATCGTAGAAGCGTTCGGCCCGTTGAGCCACCAGTTGCTCCGGTGTCAGGAAACTCAGCGCCTTCAGTTCTTCTTCAAGAACATTGCCAAGCGTCTCGATCATCTTTTCACGATCCGAATGGGCGCCGCCGGCGGGCTCTTCGACAATACGGTCGACGATGCCCATCTTGAGCAGGTCGGGCGCGGTGATCTTCATGCGATCAGCGGCGTCCTTGGCCCGGCCGCCGTCCTTCCACAGGATCGATGCCGCCCCTTCCGGCGAAATGACGCTGTAGATGGAGTGTTCGAGAATCAGCACGCGGTTCGCCGCCGCCAAGGCAATCGCGCCGCCGGAGCCGCCCTCGCCCGTCACCGTGGCGATAAAGGGTGATTTCAGCATCAAACCCTTTTCGGTCGAGCGTGCAATGGCTTCCGCCTGGCCGCGCTCCTCGGCGCCGATGCCGGGATAAGCGCCGGCGGTGTCGACGAAGGTCAGGACCGGAAGGCCGAACTGCTCGGCCATCTCCATCAGGCGCACCGCCTTGCGGTAGCCTTCGGGACGCGCCATGCCGAAATTGTGCTTCAGGCGGGTATTGGTGTCGTGACCCTTTTCATGGCCCATGACGACGACCGACTGGCCGCGGAACCTGCCCAGGCCGCCCACGATCGCCTGGTCGTCGCCGAACTTGCGGTCGCCGCGCAGCTCAACGAAATCCTCGATCAGGCCATTGATATAGTCGACCAGATGCGGGCGTTCCGGGTGGCGCGCCACCATGGTTTTCTGCCACGGCTCGAGCTTGGCGTAGACGTCCTTGCGCAGGCGCTGGCTCCGGTCGCGCAGCGCCTGGATTTCCTCGTCGAGATTGGTCCCGCTGGCCGACAGCGTCGACAGTTCGTCGATCTTGGCTTCCAGGTCGGCGATAGGGCGCTCGAATTCGAGATAGTGGCGCATCAATAAAGGCTCTCGGCTGCCGGAAAGTTCGCAAATCTAAGGGACTTGGCCTTTAACAGCAAGCGCGTGAGAAGGCAAAGCGGATTTTGGCTGGTCAGTGCAGACGGTAGATCGGGGAAAAGCCGGTCGCGTACGCACTCCTGACCTTAAGGGTTGCCCACAGATGGACACAGATTGATGCGCCCAAAGGGCGCATCTGCACAGATGATCCGGGCAGATGGGCCGGCCAACGCCTCGATGACAATATTAAGTGACGGCGCCTTGTGCCGTCGTAAAACGCCCATATCCAGCAACACATTCGGATCATCTGTGTGGCGCGCGTTAGCGCGCATCTGTGCAATCTGTGGACAACCTTAACTTACGATGTCACGCGATCGAAATGCAGCCGATCTTGCTTCGTTAACGCACTTTTGCAAGGGGATGGTGCGTTTCCACAACCTCGCGCAGACGCTCACTGGCCACATGCGTATAGATTTGCGTCGTCGAAATATCGGCATGGCCCAGCAGGGTCTGGACCGTACGAAGGTCCGCTCCGCCTTCAAGCAGATGGGTCGCAAAGGCGTGGCGAAGGACGTGCGGCGACACCCGTGCCGGATCGATACCTGCGTTCATCGCCGCCTCGTCAAGCAACTGCCCGACGCGGCGACGCGTCAGGTGCCCTTCGGCGCCGCGCGAGGCAAACAGGAAGGGATTGGCCTGGTCCTTCGATTGCAGGAAGGCGCCGCGAATATCGAGATAGGCCTTGATGGCTTCGCGCGCCGCCGGATTGAGCGGCACAAGCCGTTCGACGCCGCCCTTGCCCTTGATAATCAAAAAGGCCGGGTCGCGCGCAACCGCGTCTACCTTCAGCGACACCAGTTCCGAAATCCGCATGCCCGACGCATAGGCCATCTCGATCAGGCAACGCAGGCGGATGGCCTGGGTGACGTCCTTTACCCCCGCCGCCTCGATCAAAGCCTCGATATCGTCACGGCTGATAATCTTGGGCAGCTTCAGCCCTTTGCGCGCCGCAGCGATCTTGCGGCTCGGGTCGGCCGCACACAGGTTCTCGGAGACACAAAAACGATAGAACTGGCGCACGGCCGAGCGCTTTCGCTGCATTGAGCTCGACGCCAGGCCGCGTTCGTCCAGCACGGAAAAGTAATGGGCGATATCGGCCTCTCCCACCCCGAGCAACCCCGACGGCGGGACATTGAGCGTGTCGGCCAGGTCGGTCAGGTCACGCCCATAGGCGTCGAGCGTCGGTCCGGCGGCATTGCGTTCGACCGCCATCATTTGCAGAAACTGTTTTAAAGGATCGAATGCGGGACGCGACATGGGGTGTCCAAAGGAAATTCGTCCGGACTCTGGCAAAGCCCCCCTAATATCGTGTAAAAGCCGCCATTATGATAGTTGATCCTTCTGGCCGGAGCACGGCAAGCCCGTCATGACCGCGCCCGCAATCCCTGCCGAGGCCGCTCCTCGCCCGCAATTCACCCTGCCCCGCACCGTCGCGCTCGTTGGCCTCATGGGCGTGGGCAAGACGACCATCGGCAAGCGCCTGGCCGAACATTTCGGCCTGCCCTTCGTCGATGCCGACGAGGAAATCGAGAAGGCTGCCGGCCAGAGCATCGCGGATATCTTCGCCCACTACGGCGAAGCCGGCTTTCGTGACGGCGAACAAAAGGTCATCGCCCGGCTGCTCGATGCGCCCGTCCAGATTCTGGCGACCGGCGGCGGCGCCCTGACCAACGCCCTGACGCGCGAACGCCTTAAGGAAAAAGCGATCACGGTCTGGCTCAAAACCGATCTCAAAGTCCTGGCCAGGCGCGTCGCCAACAAACCCCACCGGCCGCTTCTGAAAGATCGCGACCCGATGGAGGTCCTGAAGGACCACGTCGACAAGCGCTATCCGCTTTACGGCATGGCCGACGTCGTCGTCGACACGGGCGATAATTCCCATGGGCGGGCAATGGAAATGGTACTCGATGCGCTGTACGCGCACATCCACGGAGAGACAAAATGACTGAGATACGGCGCATCGCTGTCGATGGCCAGGGGTTCAAGCCTTACGAAGTCATTGTCGGCCAGGGTCTCCTGACCGAAGCCGAAAAATGGATCGGCCCATTTCTGACCAACAAGCGCGCCGTGCTGATTACCGACAGCAATGTCGATCCCCTGCATGCCGACGCCCTACTCAGGCAGTTCGAGACAGCTGGCCACCGGACGCACAAGATCGTCGTGCCGGCCGGCGAACAGTCCAAGTCCTTCGACGGCCTGAAGTACCTGCTGGAACAGATGCTGGAAATCGGCCTCGACCGCAAGGACGTGGTCCTGGCGCTGGGCGGCGGCGTCATCGGCGACCTGGCCGGTTTCGCCAGCGCCGTCTACATGCGCGGCATCGACTTCATTCAGATTCCCACCACCGTCCTGGCCCAGGTCGATTCCTCTGTCGGCGGCAAGACAGCCATCGACCACGAGAAGGGCAAGAACCTGATCGGCGCCTTCTGGCAACCGCGCCTGGTCCTGTGCGACCTCGACATTCTCAAGACCCTGCCGGCGCGCGAAGTCCGGTGCGGCTACGCCGAAATTATCAAGTACGGCCTGCTCGGCGATCATGAGTTCTTCGACTGGCTGGAAGCCCATGGCGGCGATGTTATTTCACTTCAGCCGGAAGCATTGCTGAAAGCCATTTCCAGAAGCGTGGAAATGAAAGCGGAGATTGTTGCCGCCGACGAACGTGAGAACGGCAAGCGCGCCCTGCTCAATCTCGGCCATACCTTTGGTCACGCCCTGGAAGCGGAAGTAGGCTTCGGCGATCAGTTGCTGCACGGAGAAGCGGTTGCGGTCGGCATGGCCCAGGCTTTCCGCTACAGCGAAATGATCGGCGAGTGCAGCGACGCCGACCGTGAACGCGCCGTGACTGCGATTGCCCAGGCGGGTTTGCCGACCAGCATGGCCGAGGTTCGCAATGAGCCGTTCGAAGCCAGGCGCCTTATTACCCATATGGGCACCGACAAGAAGGCTGAGGGCGGCAAGCTTACCTTCGTTCTCGTTAAAGGCATTGGTGAGGCCTACGTCGCCAAGAAGGTCAGCCACGAATCGATCTGCAACTTTCTGATCATGGACGGCGCCGAGATGACAGAGGACCAGCCATGCTGATCGCTACCCTGCTCCTTCTCGCGCCATCACTGATCGGCCTGCTGTTCGTCTCCGCCCTGTTCTCCGCCGGTGAAACCTCACTGACCGCAGCGTCGCGCGGACGGATGCACCAGCTTGAGCGCGACGGCGACAAGGGGGCGAAACGCGTCAACATCCTCCTGTCCGATCAGGAAAAGATGATCGGCGCCATTCTGCTCGCCAACAACGTCCTCAATATCGGCGCATCTGCCCTGACGACCAGCGTCCTGGGAAGCCTGTTTCCCGGTGCGCTGGGCGTTGCCGTATCGACAGCCGTCATGACGGTCCTGATCCTGGTGTTCGGTGAAGTCCTGCCGAAGACCCTGGCTATCCTCAAGCCCGATGACGTCGCACGCGGCATGTCGCGCCTGGTCATGTGGACCGTGTTTATCTTTGGCCCGATCGTCCAGGCCGTGCAGTGGTTCGTACGCGGCACCCTGTCGCTGTTCGGCGTCAAGATGTCGATGGAGGTCGATGTCCTTGCCGCGCACGAAGAGATTCGTGGCGCCGTCGAATACCACCACGACGAAGGCGCGGTCGAAAGCCGCGACCGCAACATGTTCCGGGGCGTGCTGGATCTCCAGGAACTCGACGTCAGCCAGATCATGGTTCATCGCAAGCAGATCGACATGATCGACGCCGACCTGCCCATTTCCGAAATCGTCGAAACCGCCTTGGGCTATAGCCACACCCGCATTCCCCTCTATCGCGACAATGCCGAAAACATCATCGGCATCCTGCACGCGCGCGACCTGATGGTCGCCATGGCGCGGGTCGGCGGCGACGCCAACAAGCTGGATATCGCCGGCATTATACGCGAACCGTGGTTCATTCCGGACACCACGAACCTGAAGGACCAACTGGCGGCCTTCCTGCGCCAGAAGATGCACTTCGCCATGGTCGTCGATGAATACGGCGCCCTGCAGGGCCTGGTGACGCTCGAAGACATCCTCGAGGAAATCGTCGGCGAGATCGACGACGAGCACGATGCCGTCTTCACCGCCATCCGCAAGCAGTCCGACGGCTCGATCCACGTCGACGGCGACATGCCGATCCGCGACCTCAACCGCGCCATGGACTGGGACCTGCCGGACGACGACGCCGTGACGGTGGCCGGCCTCGTCATCCACGAAGCCCGCACGATCCCGGAGCCCGGGCAGACCTTTATCTTCTACGACCGCAAGTTCCAGATCATGCGCAAGCTGCGCAACCAGATTACGGCATTGAAGATCACGCCGGTGCCTCGCCAGAAGTCGGACGATTAGAGCAGTGTAGGCGGTTTTGGCTAGCCGAACTTCGTTTTGCCATATCGCTCTAGAAATAAAAAAACCCCCGGCTTGGATGAGCCGGGGGTTTTTCCTTATCCGTGCGAGGCTGTTACTCGGCCGGCCTGGTCTCGGGTTCATCCTTGCCCTGAGCGCGGAACACGGGCGCGAACAGCTTGATGAAGAAGTTCGACATCTTGTCGATCAGCACATAGACAACCGGCACATACAGCAGCGACAGAAGCGTCGAGGTGATCAGACCGCCGATCACGGCGACCGCCATCGGTTGACGGAAGCTGTCGATGCCGATCGCGACCGGAATCATGCCCGCCCCCATGGCAATCGTCGTCATGACGATCGGCCGCGCCCGCTTGCGCGAGGCTTCGACCAGTGCGTCCTCGCGCTTCATGCCGCCCTTGATCGCGACCATGGCGTACTCGACCAGAAGGATCGAGTTCTTGGCGGCGATACCGACCAGCATGATCAGGCCGATGAAGGCAGGC
>CAMLLA010000257.1 GCA_946480525.1 uncultured Asticcacaulis sp.
TTTCCGAAGAGGCGCGCCGCATCCTGACCGACCTCGACCTCAAGGACGACAGCCTTGATGCCGAGAAGGAAAAGCAGGACCAGGGCCAGGACGATCAGAACGAAGGCGACGCCGAGCCCGACGCCGAAGATGACAACGAGCCCGAAGCCGAAGAGGACAACCGCCCCGAACAGGACGAACCGCGCGCCGATGGCCAGGAGCAGTCCGAAGAGGGCGAGGACGACTACACCCAGATGCAGGGCGACCCGCAGATGGCGTCGGATTCGACCAGCGACGAAATCCCCGACGGCGAGGCCGGCGAGGTAGACTTCCGCGACGAGGGCGCACCCGAGACAGCAATCAGGCCGGACTATGAGATCTACACCAGGCAGTTCGACGAGGTCGTGACTGCCGAAGAGCTGTGTGATCCGGAAGAGCTGGAGCGCCTGCGCGGCTTCCTCAATGCGCAACTGGCCAATATGGCCAGCGTCGTGTCGCGCCTGGCCAACCGTCTGCAACGGAAATTAATGGCGCAGCAGAACCGGTCCTGGACCTTCGACCTTGAAGAAGGCGTGCTGGACGCCGCCAAGCTGACGCGCGTCATCGTCGATCCATCGGCGCCGCTGTCATTCAAGCAGGAAAAGGACACCGAGTTCCGCGACACGGTCGTGACCCTTCTGCTCGACAATTCGGGCTCGATGCGCGGCCGCCCGATCATGGTCGCCGCCATGTGCGCCGACATCCTGGCGCGAACCCTGGAACGCGTCGGCGTCAAGGTCGAGATCCTGGGCTTTACCACCAAGGCGTGGAAGGGCGGCCAGTCGCGCGAGGCCTGGGTGCGTTCGGGCAAGCCTGCCAATCCCGGCCGTCTCAACGACCTGCGCCACATCATCTATAAGGCCGCCGACAATCCCTGGCGCCGGGCGCACAAAAACCTGGGCCTGATGATGCGCGAAGGCCTGCTGAAGGAAAATATCGACGGCGAGGCCCTGAACTGGGCCTATGGCCGCCTGGCCGGCCGGCCCGAGCAGCGCAAGATACTGATGGTCATTTCGGATGGGGCGCCGGTCGACGATTCGACTCTCAGCGTCAATTCCGGGCACTATCTCGAAAATCACCTGCGCAAGGTCATCTCCGATATCGAAGGCGCGCGTAAGGTGGAATTGGTGGCGATCGGTATCGGCCACGACGTGACGCGGTACTACAAGCGTGCGCTTACATTGATCGACGTTGAGCATCTGGCCGGTGGTTTGATGGATAAGCTTACGGAGTTGTTTAGTGAACCGTAAAGAGGCCCCCACCGCCGTATCTCACGGCTTCGCCGCTCGTACGGTCTCCCTCCCCACCAAGGTGGGGAAGAATAAAAAAGAGGCGCCCTCTTATACCTCCCCGACTTGTCGGGGAGGGGGACCGGCGCGCCTTAGCGCGCTGGTGGTGGGGTTTCTTACTTTCTTTCTTGCAACAAGCGCGGCCCACGCCGCCCTGCACCCCTACGGTCAGAAGCGCACCCTGAACATCCAGCCCTTGCCGGCCGTCACCGACACCAAACCCCTCAATCCGGCGGTCCGCTATGCCGGCGGATATGAACTGTCGCCGCTCCAGCGCATGTGGCAGTTCCGCGGCATGTCGGACCTGCGTGTCACAACGGGCGCCAACGCCCCGCGCGTCGAAGCTATCAGCGATATCGGAGTAGCCATCAGCTTCGATCTCAAAGAAGGTGCACCTATCGAACTCGACCCGTTGCGCGCCGAAGATGGCCTGGCCTTTACCAATCGCCTGTTCAGCGACGCCGAGGATACGGCGTTCGACCCGCGCACCAACACGCGCTACGTCTCCTATGAGCGCACCCACCGCGTCATGGCCTTTCGCAACGGCTGGCAGCAGAAGGGCGAAACCCTGCAATTGACCGGTCTGCCCGTCTTTCCGGCCAATGAGGGCATGGAGGGGCTGACTCTTGTCGGCGACAGTTTGCTGGCGGGCGCGGAAGGCGGCGGCTTCTGGCTCTGTCCAGTGACAACACTGGCGTGCCGTGAGATCAAGGGACCGCAGGCGCCGGGCTTCATGTATAAGCTGACCTCCCTGACGACACTGGAACCGGGGGGCAATGAGGTCCTGGCCCTCTATCGTTTCTACAACCCCCTGATCGGCCTGCGCAGTCAGTTGCGCCTGTTGCGACTCGAAGGCGGTCGCCTGACCGTGGCGGCAGACCTCCTGAAAGTCGCGCCGCCAATGCCGACCGATAATTACGAAGGCGTCTCCGCGGTAAAGACGGCGACGGGCTACCGGCTCTATCTGATCGCCGATGGGCTGGATCCCAAGAAGAAGCCGAAGCTCCTCATCTACGACTGGAAGCGCTGATGCCTTCGGGCGTCCTGGATGTGCTGGCGCCCGCCGCCGCCGCATGCCAACTGATGATGGCATTGCTTATCTGGCGCCGGACGCAATTGCCGGGGCGGCGTGAACTCGCGCTCAGCCTGGGCTCCGGCGCCGCCTATTTCCTTCATGCCGCTTTCCCTGAGGCACTTGGGTTTCTGCTGCCGGTCGTGCTGATCGCGCCGTTGGCCTGTAATCGCGCCATTCGTGCGGCTTTCGAAGCGGCGCCGCGCCCATGGCTCGACCTGTGGCTGCTGACACTCTTGCTGGGCTTCGGCCTGGCCGCGCGCCTGGGCGCTCCGCCGGTGACGGGCATGGTGTCGAGCCTGCTCAGCGTCGGGCTGTTCCTGGAGTTGCCTGTCATTGTCTGGCGCGGTCTGCCGGACGATCTGGTGGCCGCCCGGCGCAGTGTTCGTACGTGGATACTGGCCCTGTCCGCCGCACTGGGTTCGACGGTGGCGCTGGCATCCTTCTTTGGTGCGGCTCCCCTGGCGGCGCCGTTCGCAGCCGCCATGACCTGCCTTCTGGCCTTTGCCGCTGTGGCTTTTGGCGGTGAACTCACCGAGACGCTTGAGGCCTCGCCAGGCACCGTAAAGGCGCCGCTCGACAGCCGGGAGCAACAGGTCCTGCGCCGCCTGCGCGAAGTCATAGCCGAAGTCTACAGCGACCCCAACCTGACCCTGTCGACCCTGGCGCAGCGCCTCGACGTGCCGGAACATCGCCTGCGCCGGGTCATCCACTTAGGCGAGGGCCAGCGCAATTTCAGTGCCTGGTTGAACGTCTATCGTATCGACGCATTCAAGGCGCGCGTCGACGAAGATGAGACCATTCTTACGTCGGCCCTTGCGGTTGGCTACAATTCGCTGTCGGCCTTCAATCGCGCCTTCAAGACGGCGGAGGGCGTGACACCCAGCGCCTTCCGCGCTGCTCGCAAGGCAAAGATAAAGGCTGCGATCGAGCCGACGCCCGATACGCCCAGCGCCACGTAGGGTGACGGCATGAGCGTCGCGGCTGCCACCGACACAAGGGCGGCAATCAGGCCCGCCATGCGGAAGGCGTGTTCGGCCGGGTTCAGCCATAGTCGCCAGCGCGCGGGCAGAAGCGTTCGGACCAGGTCCCAGCCACCATAGGTCATCAGGCTGCCGGCTGTCGCGTAGACGAGCGCGGGTTGCCAGTTGAGCAGGTTCTCGACCCGCGACATTGCAAACAGTCCGCCCCCCGCGGTAAAGACCAGCGTGGCTGGCAAAAAGTCGGCGATGCGCCGGCCGTTACGTTCAAGCCTCAAGGCACGTATGCCGGCCCAGAGGTTGTAGCTGATGACGATGCTGACGCCCATCAGGTCCAGCTTGCCGCGATAGATGAAGGCGCCGATCAGTGCCGTCGTCACGCATACGATCGCCAGGCAGAGCGTCGTCCATCCGGTTCGCCGATGCGCCGCATCGCCCTTGCGGCGCATGAGGACAAGGCTGCCGATGAGGATCGCCAATGAGCCGGCGGCGATATGGGTAATAATGTTCAGTGTATGAAAATCGGGCATGAAACCTCCTGTTGAGGACGGTGTCATGCGGTGCGCCAGGCGCCATTTCCTGCCGATTTCTGAAAACGGTCATCGAGCAGGCAACAAAAAACCCGGCGCGGTAGCCGGGTTCTTCGAATTCGCAATGGAAGTCAGGCCTTAGGCCTTGGCTTCTTCCAGCTTCGCCTTGATCTGCTTCTTCAGGCGACGGGCGCGCAAGCTAAGGTCCGCGTCGTCCGCCTTGACCAGGAAAGCGTCCAGGCCGCCACGGAAGTCGAGCGTACGCAGGGCGGCGTTCGAGATCTTCAGGCGATAGGACTGGCCCAGGGCGTCCGAAGCCAGAGCGGTTTGACGGAGGGACGGCAGGAAGCGGCGCTTCGTCTTGATATTGGAGTGGCTCACGGAATGGCCAACCATCGGGCCGACACCGGTGAGTTCGCAGCGACGCGACATGTGTTCCACCTTAGGAAAAGAAAATGACAGACATGCCTGCGGCAAAGCCGAGGCTTAAAGAGGGGCGTTCTATAGGCAAAGGTGGATGGCAGGTCAAGAGGAAAACGCCCCTCGACCCGCCGGTTTCAGTTCAGCCAGAAACGCTGGCCGCCAAAAGCCTGGGGCGTATCCACCGTAGGGCGCACAACGATCTGGTGATCGTCGCGCCAAAGGATTTCCCGGGGACGGCTCAGCTTGATCGCTTCGACGGGCACGCCGCCTTCGTTGATCAGCCAGGCGCAATAGCGCGCCCGCTCTATGCATTCGCGCGCCCCCGGATGAAACCAGCAGACGCCATAAATGCTGCCACGGCGCTTGAAGTGGCGTGACACGCGGCCGGGGATCGGCAAATGGTCGTTGAACCAGTCGAACTGGTTGTCGAGTTCGTGGCGAATCCAGTCGGGACAACCCGTCCGCGACAAATACCACGACGCCCGGAAGAAGCCCGTCTCCGCGCCAGTCGCCTGGTCACGGAGCGGCGTTACAAACCGCACATACATGAGGATACCTTCGCGACGCAGTCTTAAGCAGCGTCACGCCGTTGCATTGGAATTTTCAGGGCAGATGATGCGATCCCTTCGGATCGCGCTCAGGCTTCCAAAGGGAGACAAGGCGGGTCGAAGTTCTTAAAGAACATATCGCGGTCTCCAGGCGGTTAAGGTCCGGCGCGGATAGATTATATCGCCGCTATCGGCAAGTTTGTTTTAAATGAAACGATTTTGTGGGCGACGACTGCGGCTTTTGCGCCACGCATGAAAAAGCCCTCCGGCGGACCGGAGGGCTTTTGTCTCTGACTGACTTTGACGGCTTAGGCGGCCTTGGTCAGGTTCTTGTTGAGGATGGCGACGGCGGCGTCGCGATCGATCTTTTCGATGGCGGCGACTTCACGGGCCATGCGGTCCAGCGCCGATTCGTAAAGCTGACGCTCGGAATAGGATTGTTCCGGCTGGCTGTCCGAACGGTGCAGGTCGCGTACGACTTCAGCCAGCGAGACCAGGCAGCCCGAGTTGATCTTGGCTTCATATTCCTGGGCGCGGCGCGACCACATGGTGCGCTTGACGCGGGCGCGGCCCTTCAGCGTGACGAGCGCCTGCGACATGACCGCGTCGGCCGCCAGATGGCGCAGACCAGCCGTCTTGGCCTTCTTGGTCGGGACGCGCAGGGTCATCTTTTCGTGGTCAAAGGTCACGACGAAGACTTCCAGTGTCAGGCCCGCGACTTCCTGGGTCTCGACCGCTGCGACCTGACCGACGCCGTGCGCCGGATAGACGACCTTGTCGCCTACGGAAAAATCATGACGGGTGAGGGTAAGGGTATCTGCTGACATCTTTAAAGCCTTTCGCTTCAAAAGTGGAACAGGCGGCGACTATCCGTCTTTCAATCGTCAGAAAGATATGGTCTCGGCCGGGGAGGGCAGAAACGCATAGCTTGAAACGCACAAAGCCACGCCGTAAGGCAGAATATTTCTGCGAAACGGGTGGCGCGCTGAATTCCTGACTAAGACAAGATTCTCATCCGACCTGTGTCGATGGTGCGTATCAGATCCAGTGAAGCGGAACTGAACGCGAGAAACAAACGAAGTTTTGCGTCGAGCGTTGGGTCTGTGCCGATGACTTTCGGATGAAAGCCAGAGGCGTCGGGAGGCCGTTGCGACTCTTGCAATACGTTAGGATATATCACAAATTTGCGACAAGATAAAGTCTCGCCCGGACAGGTGGCGTTCACGCATAAAGACTTTATAAGTCAAAGGCATTGGCTGGAAAGTGGGTATTTTGATACCTTCCGGCGATGCCGCGGCCTAAAATATTTTTCATAAATGCCGCATCATGCCGGAAATATACGCTTAATGCAGGGCCGCATAGAGCGAAATC
>CAMLLA010000258.1 GCA_946480525.1 uncultured Asticcacaulis sp.
GCAATATTCGATAAACTCATCGGTCCCGAACTGGTGGTCGATGACGCCCGTCCAGATCAGGTTCGGCCGCACCGGTCGTTGCATTGCTGGCCCAATGCCATCTTCCCAATGATAGATCTTGGTGACCGTGCCGCCGGGATATCGCAGGATAGTCGGCCTCAGCCCCCGCACCTTGTCCAGGACATCACGCCGGAAGCCCCGGGCATCGGACAGGGGGGAATCTTTTTCGAATATGCCGCCGTCGATCGACCGGCCCAGAAATTCGATGAACTGGCCGAAGATTAGCGGCGAAACAGTGCTGGCCACGCCGTCGACATCGACTGCCAGAGCCGCAGTGGGTTTTGCATCCGAGCGACCTGCTGCCATGGCCTGCCCGGAAACGGCAAGCATTAAAGCCGAACCACCTTGAAACAATTCGCGTCGATTAAACACGTCGTCTCCTCCTGCCCTTGAACTTTTGTCCGACTATTGCAGGGCAATAAATTTAATGCAAATTGAAATAAGAATTCATCGAAATTAGAAGAGCGAGGGGCCGTGTCCGGTTTCGGTTAAAACTTCACCACAGCCGCTCAACCGGTGCCATTTCCGCGTGTGGCGTTTAAAAGGCGCTATAAAGCTACTGCCATCCCTTGTCGCGCGACTGCTTCTCGGCGGCGGCGTCGAAGGGCTCACCGGCAATGCGCGCTTCCACAGCCTGAATCAGCAGGGGCGAACTGGCCTGGGTGAATTCCGGGCTTGCGGCGGCGCGGCTGGCGAGTTCAATACGCCAGTCGCCGGCCTGTTGGCAGGCCAGACCTTCGTTGGCCGTGGTCGTGAAGGTGCGGCACAGCGCGCCTTCGGCGTCACGGAAGGTCAGGCCGATGCGTGGCTGGCCGGCAACGGTGTCGTCCGCCGCCAGTTGGCGGGTCAGGGCCTGTTTCAGCGCGCCACGCGCGATCAGGCCGGTGGATGTGGTCGCAAAGTCGCCGCGTGGCGTGGTGATGGCAAAAGTCAGGAGAACGCCCGCGACAAGGCAGGCAGCCATGGCGGCGAACTGCATGACCAGGGGGCGGCCGAGGACAGCACGCGGTTTGAAGGCGATAACCTTGGCTTCGGCTTCGGCTTCGGCGGGGGCTGTGGCCCTTAGAAGCCGGTCCGGCACGGGCTCGTCGGCGACAGGGCCGAAGGCGGCAGCCAGTTGCGCGCGCAGGGACCGATGGGCCGCGATGCCGGCGGCTACGGCCGGATCGGCGGCTGCCGCGGTTTCGACTTCGGCGCGCGCGTCGGCGTCCAGTTCGCCATCGACATAGGCGACGATTTTGTCCGCGCTGATCGTACTCATTTCCGTCATTGTCTGGCTCCAAGCTTCGCCATAAGCGTTTCGCGGCCGCGCGTCAGACGGCTCGACAGGGTGCCGACCGGTACATCCAGAACTTCGGACGCCTCGGTATAGGACAGGCCTTCGACGCAGATCAGCGCTATGGCCAGTCTCTGGTCTTCCGGCAAATCGAGCATGGCGGCCTCCACTTCTGCCAGCTGGCGGCGCTGATCCATGGCGCCGGCTGCATCATCACCTACAGTGTCGCCCTCCTCGGCCGGGGCGAAGATCCGGTCGCGGCGGTGGCGGGCGCGGACCTCGTCGATCCAGGCGTTCTTGACGACCTTGAACAGCCAGCTGTCGAGGCGCGTGCCCGGCTGGTACTGGCCAAGATTGCGCAAACTCCGTTCGACGGCGATCTGCACAAGGTCATCGGCATCGGCGACATTGCCGGTCAGGGCGCGCGCGAACCGCCGCAGGCGCGGCAGCAGCGCAACGATCTCGGAACGGGTGTCGGTGCGAATGATCTGGCTCCCTTAAGGCGTCAACGAACCGTATTGCGATTTTTCTTCGTACGCCCGGAAATAATTTGCAGCAAGTTGGAGATGTCAGGCGTTAGACTGGCAAAGACCGGAGATGTCCATGCGCATTGCCCTGATCCTGCTGACTGTATTTTCCGCCACGCCCGCCCTGGCCCAGTTGGGAGGCTTGCCTTCACCATCGCTGCCCTCACCGTCGCTGCCTGTGGTACGCAATCTGCCCGGTGTGGTCGATCGCACGCTCGACGGCGTGACGGACACGACCGCGCGCGTACTGGATGGGGCTGTCCTGCCGCGTGCCCAGCAGGTGCAGGACTTACTCAGCCGCCATCGCGACGTCCTGGAACTCGATCCCGCCGGCGATCTGATCGTGCGCAGCCAGGTCGTAGCCTTCGCCCCGACGGCCGAGGCCCTGGCGGCGGCGCAAGGCGCAGGCTTTACCATCAGTGGCGAGCACGTGCTGGCCGGGCTGGACACGCGTATGGTGGTTTTGACCGCCCCGCGCGGCCTGTCGACGAAAAAGGCGCTGCAGGCGCTGCAAAAGCTCGATCCCGCCGGCACTTACGATTTCAACGACATCTATCTGGGATCGCAGTCCGGACAGGGGAGCAGCGGCGGCCAGTTCGCGGGCGCCGGCGGCGGCCGGGTCGGCCTGATCGACGGCGGGGTCGATGCCGCCCATCCGGCTTTTCGCGGCGCGAAGGTGGTGCAAAAGGGCTTTGCCGGAACGGCGGCCCCCAGTCCCCACGGCACGGCGACGGCATCCCTGCTGGTCGGCCGTTCGGACGGGTTTGCGGGCGCCGCGCCGGGCGCCGAACTGATTGTGGCCGACGTCTATTGCAATGCGCCCACCGGCGGCTCGACCTCGACCATTATCCAGGCGCTCGACTGGCTGTCGCGCGAACAGGTCGGCGTCATCAATATCAGCCTGACGGGACCTTCGAACGCGCCGCTTAAGGCCGCTGTGGCGGCCATGGTCAAACGCGGCCACCTGATCGTCGCTGCCGTAGGCAACGAAGGCCCGTCCGCCAAGCCGCTTTACCCGGCGTCATTCGACGGCGTGATCGGTGTCACCGGCGTCGACCGCCGCAACAAGGTGCTGCTTGAAGCGGGCAGGGGGGCGCAGGTCGATCTGTCGGCCCCGGGCTCCGATATCGCCGCGGCAGCTCCCGGGGGCGGGTTTGCCGGCGTGCGCGGGACGTCCTTCGCCGCGCCGATCGCAGCAGGGCTGTTGTCCCGGCAGCTGGCGCGGCCCGACCCCGCTCGCGCGGCCAGCGTGACGGCGGCGCTCATCACCCAGGCCGTTGATCTCGGTGGCAAGGGAAAGGACACGATTTACGGCGCTGGCCTTGTCGGCGGAGACATTCGCCCGGACATCAAGCTATTGAAAAAGAAGAAGTAAAATATTTTTCTGAAAAAAGTTCATCCGCCGTGGAGAAAACTCCGGGGCGCAGGCGTTGATCCTGATGTGGAGCCGGTGAGAGACGGCCAGAACAACAGGAGAGAAGACGATGAACCTCAAGACCCTCTTTACGACGGCTGCCGTGGCTTCGCTGGTGGCCTTTTCTGCCAATGCCCAGCTGCTGGGCGGTTCGGGCGGCCTGGGTGGCAATCTGGGCGGCGGCCTGACGGGCGGCCTTGGCGGTGGCGCCGGCAGCATGACGGGCTCGATGACCGGCATGGGTCAGGGCGCGTTCGGTACGGGCGATCTGACCGGCACGGTCGATCGTACGACCCGCGACGTGCGCCAGCAGACCGACCGCGCCCGGGACAGCGCTCGCGATACGGCGCGCAATACGGCCCGTGATGCGCAAAAGCCGGTCAATGCCGGTGGCCAGGCCGGCGCGAACGGCGGGCTGACAGGCGGCTTGCTGGGGCAGGACATCGCCGGGAACGCGGCAGGCAATGTCGCAGGTAACGCTACCGCCGACAGCAGCGGCACGACGAACGCCCTGAAATCCACCGCGGCCAATGCCCGCGATACGGCCGGCCAGGCGCGCGGCGTGATCTCTGCGACGGGTTCCGACGCACACGGGATTGCCGGCGCCGCCAAGGGTGTGGAAGCGGCGGGCGATATCGCCGGCAGCGGCTCCGCCTCGCTCGACAAGGGTCTGACCGGCACCGGTCAGGGCAATGGAAATCTGGGTGTCAGCGGTACGGAAAACGTCACCGGCAGCGCGAAGAGCGCGGCGCGTAATGCCGCCGGCCGCGCCCGTGGACTGGCCGACAGCGCCCGCAACAGTGTCTCTGTCCCGGCTTCACCCGTGACAGCGACGGCGTCAGGCTCGGCCAGCGCCAACGGCAAGGCCGGGAAGACGCAGTAATAGACTGCCAAAACGAAACTTGTCACACCGGCGGGGGCCCCTCCCGCCGGTGTTTTTTTTAGATCGGTGGCGGCAGCGGAACCGTCAGGCTCGATCCCATGGCCAGCCCTTCCGACGGCATGAACGGCGCCCAGACCATATAGTCATACGTCCAGGTGACGCGTTTGAGCTGCTGGGTCTGGGTCACCGACTCAGTGCCGATGGCGACCGTCAGGTTCGTGACCGGAATGCCGTCCAGCTTTGACGTCACCGTGGTCTTGAATGCGCTGGCGGTGATGTTCGGGTCGAACAAAAGCGCGCGCGACGATTGCTGGACAGCATGCCGGACGGCGGCGCCGCAATAAAGCGCGTAGCCGAGATTGAACACCGCGATCATCAGGGCGATCAGGACGGGCGAGACCAGGGCGAATTCCAGCGCCGTCGCGCCGCCTGTGTCGCGGAAGATGCCGGACCGGGCAGGCCGGCTCATCTGATGCGCACGTCCTGTTCAGCACGGAGCGTGGCGTCGCCGAACCAGCCGTCATAGGTGTCGGTGGCGGCGATCTTCACATAGGCCAGGGGGACGGTCTGGTCGCTGCACAGGGTCGAGCAGGTCGCCGGTGTGGTGACGCAGAAGCAGTCCTTGCTGGCGGTGACGTCGGCACGTTCGGAGCGGCCTTCCCACGACGACAGGCCGATCTGGCGGGCGGTCGTCAGGTTGGCTCCGCCGCTCATTATGTACTGGGCGCTGCTGCTGACGCTGGAATGCATGGCGTTCTGGCGCAGGAGATAGCTTGCGCCGTCACTGATCCCGGCCAGGGCGGCCAGCAGAATGGGAGTGACCATGGCGAATTCGACTATGGCCGCGCCTTTTCGGTTGCGGGCAAAGTCCGCGGTCAGGTGACGGAAAGAGGCAGACAGCGAGATCTGTGACTTTTTCATTTTCGTTACTCCGCGAGTTTAACCACCCCGCCGACGGGCAGGGCGCTCATGCCGTAGGCCGAGCAATTGGCAGCGAGACTGGAATTGCCGCTCCATTGCACGATACGGGCAACCAGTTGGGTGCAGCCGTTGGCACCCTGGAAATTGCCGATGTAGGAAACCGCCTGGTTCGGAAAGTAGATGGCGCCGGTCATGACAGAGGCGGCGTTTCCGTTCAGGGTGATCGAGGTATTGGCCGCGTTGGCGCGGCTGCCGAAAAACAGCATGCCCGAATAGGTTCCGCTGGTCGGGGCGGACAGGTTCAGCGTCGCATTGCCGTTGAAGCTGATCTGGGCATTGTTCTTGAGGACGAAGGTTACGCCGGAACCGCTGAGTACGGCATTGCCGTTCGCCTTGAAGGTGCCGCCTTCGATGATGTAGGTGCCGGGCTTGAACGTCACCGAGCCATTGATGCTCAGGCCGTTGCAATAGCGTCCGGGTTGCAGCGTATTGCCGTTGGAATTGTTGCAGTTGCCGGTGCTGATGGGTTCCGCGACATTGCGGAACGGGTCGGCGACAGGCGGTAATTGCGTCATGGCCTGTTCACATCCGGTCAGGTTGACCGGTGCGTTGAGCGATGTGTCGCCGGCCGCCATCAGGCACGGGACAGTCAGCTGCATAGCGCCCTGGGTGTAGATCGACTGGCTGGAAATCGAGTTCGACATGACGTTGCAGCCGGTCAGCGTCACCGTCGAACTGCCCGAAAAGTACGCCGCCTGGTCGGCGCTGGGGTCGAGCGCTATGACGCAGGCATTGGCCGCGGTCGTATAGGTCGACACCGACCGGGCGTTGACCTTGACCGGGGTGTTATCGAACAATTGCGTGAAGTACCGGGTTTCGGCCCGCGTCAGTATGATTTCCGCCGAATGGTCGTTCTGGTGCGACCCGGACGTCGGCGGGCTGTTCATGACCAGCGTGTCGCGCGTGGCGTCAAAGCCGTTGTCGAGCGCCACGGCCTGGGCGGCGGCCAGCATGACCTGGGACGACTTGCCCGCGCGCTGTTCGATGCCGGCGGCAAAGGCGGCACTGTCGGCGATCTGCTGAAGCCGCATCTCGTCGTAATACCAGACACCAACCTCCACACCGAAGGCCGCCCCCGCCATAATGAC
>CAMLLA010000259.1 GCA_946480525.1 uncultured Asticcacaulis sp.
GCCGGCGCCTACACCCCGGCCTCGACCAGCTCGGCGACGCCGCACCTGGTGGCGACGGGCGAGATGCGCGCTGCCACCCTGTTCGCCATGGCGTGCGAGCGTTCGGGCATCGTGACGCAGTTCCGTTCGGCCTATGAGATCGGTCTGATCGCGGACGGCGAACACCTCAATGCCAATCCCGTTTCCGTAAAACCGGAAGTATTGAAGGCCGATCTGGAACGCGTCGATTTGGTCGTGGTGCCGGGCTATGTCGCGGAAAACGCTGACGGTGAGCCGGTCCTGCTCGGCCGCGGCGGTTCCGACCTGACCGCCGTCTATATCGCCAAGGCGTTGAGTGTCAGCGTCCGCCTGATCAAGGACGTCGATGCCGTCTACGATGCCGACCCGGCGACGGTTGGCGACTCCGCCAAACCTTATGAGAGCCTTGACTGGGCCGAAGCGATCAAGATCGCTTTCCCTGTGGTGCAGTCGAAAGCCATGCGTTACGCCGCCGATAACGGTGTGACCGTTCAAGTCGCCGGCCTTGCCAAGGGCTATGAGACGGTGCTTGGCGGCCAGACCGCCTATCGCAAGAAGCCGGTCTTGAAGCGCAAGATACGCATCGCCGTCATGGGCGCGGGCGGCGTCGGTTCCAAATTTCTGGAAAGGTGCCTTGAGTGGTCCGACCTGATCGAGGTCGATCGCATCCTGGTGCGCGACGCCGGTAAGCGCCGCGATCATCCGCTGGCGTCGAAGTTTACCTCGGATGCACGGACCTTTGCCCGTCCGGACGTTGATGTCTTCGTCGACATCGGCACCGGCGTGTCGCCCTCGGCCGAACTCCTGGAAGGCTTCCTCAAGGCGGGCGTCAGCGTCACCAGCGCCAACAAGCAGGCGGTCGCGGCCGCCGGCGACAAGCTGCGCGCTGCCGCCAAGGCATCGGGCGCGAAACTGACCTATTCCGCCAGCGTCGGTGGCGGTGCTCCGGTCATCGAAGCCCTGACCCGTGCGGTCAAGTCGCACAAGATCAAGGCCTTCTGCGGCGTGCTCAACGGCACGTCCAATTTCGTCATCGACCAGGTCGAGTCGGGCAAGACGTTTGACGCCGCCATGGATGAGGCGCGTCGTCTGGGCTTCGCCGAACCGGACTCGACGGCGGATCTCGACGGCACCGATGTCGGCGCCAAGTTGAAACTCCTGCGTGAGATCGCCTATCCGGGTGAAACGCCCAAGCATATCGAGGTGGGCCAGATCACCGAAGAGTCGCTGGTCATTCCCGAAGGCAAGGGGCTGCGTTATGTCGCCCGCTGTTTCCGCACCGACAATGGTTTGGATGCTTCCATGAAACTGGAAGTGCTCGACGCGGATCATTATCTTGTCGGGGCGCGCGGCGAACAGAACCGCGCCATTATCGAACTGGATAACGGCGAGACCTGGTACGTGACGGGCAAGGGCGCCGGCGCATGGCCGACGTCCGAGGCCCTGCTGGCCGACGTGCTCCAGATCGCGCGCGAGCATCCGCTGCAACCCTGACATCGAAGAGACCGGCATGAATTATCGCCACGGATTTCACGCCGGCAATTTCGCGGACCTGGCAAAACATGCCGCGCTTCTGGCCTGGTTGCGGATGCTCAGGGCTGAAGGGGCGGCTGTACGCGTCGTCGACACCCACGCCGGCGCCGGCTTTTACGATCTATCCAATCCGGATTTCGCGCGCTCGAAGGAGGCTGAGGCCGGGATCAAGTACCTGCTGGGCAAGGACGTGCCCGACAGCCTGACACCTTTGGCCCAATACGTCCGCGCCAAGAACCAAGGGGCGGGCTTCAGGGACTATGTCGGCGTCTATCCGGGCTCGCCTGTGCTGGTGCTCGACCATGGCACTGCCGAAGACGCCTATGTCGGCTGCGAACTGCGCAGCGACGATTTCACCCTCCTTCAGCATCGCATCGCACCGCGCGGCAAGGCCGTGCAGTCGGACGGCTATGCCAAGGCGGTCGAGCTTTCGGCCGATGGTGACACGCGTAGGCAGCTTTACCTGATCGATCCGCCGTTCGAACTTCCGGGCGACTACGCCGCTATCGTAACGACGCTGCGTGACGTGCTGACCAACCAGCCCGACGCCGGCGCCCTGGTTTGGCTGCCGCTCAAGGATCTGGAAACCTTCGACGGCTTCCTGCGCCACCTGGAGCGTGAACTGCCCGATATCGACGTTCTGGTAACCGAGCTGCGTCTGCGCGCTTTGTGGAACCCGATGAAGATGAATGGCTGCTGCCTGGTGGCCGTCAATGCACCACCAGAGTTTCAAGCCGTGGTTACCGCTATTGGGCATGACGTCGTCGCTGTCTTCGGAGAAAAGACGGGCCTGGCCCGGACCTGGCTGCTTTAACGTCCTCGTGATTGGCCTTGTCGTGATTGGACAAGGCGGCAATACATGTTATGCTGCGACGCAACATTTATTGCGAGGCTGAACATGTCGACCTTCACCGATACGTCCGTACGCATTTCGCTGGCGACGCCGCAAGATATCCAAGATCTTTCGCAAAAAAGCCTGCACCTTTGGGTCGGTGCGACCTCGCCTTTGTGGGCGCCGTTCTGGGCGTCGGCGAGTTTCGGCGTCGGTTTGTGGGCGCTGGGGCAGGGGGCGGCACGGACATTGGGCGGTACGCTCTACGACAAGGATTTGCCGCTGGCGCTGAAATGGCCGGGATTTGAAGCCTTGCCCAAGTCCGTTGAGGCGCTGAACGCTTCCCTGGCGGGGGCAGCCGCGCATGCCGCCGTTGACGAGGTGGAAAAGGCCGAAGCTGTTGCCGCCGGAACGGCTGAATCCGTGGCCGATGCCGTTGAAACGGCGGCGGGGGCCTCCGCAGAGATTGCGCCCGAGCCGGCCCTGGTCGAGGAAACGCCAACCGCAGCGGTGGAAGCTGCATCGGTTGTAACGGACGCGGCAACCTCCGAAGCCGCGAAAATTTCGGCTGAATCGGCAAAGAAGGCGGCAGAGGCGACACTGGATCTGCTAGGGAGCCCATCAACGCCTGAGACGACAAAGCCGGCGCGTCAGATGCGGTCGCTTATCGATCCCGTAACGGAAAAGCCTGTTATTCCTGCCGTTGCGGAAGCCACGGCGGAAACGAAACCGCCCATGCCGAAGCCGGCTCCCCGCCGCCCGCGTAAAACCTAAGGCGCGGTTTTCGCCGGCTTGGTCGGCCGGATTTCGACATAGACGGGACTGTGGTCTGAGCCGGTATAAGGGCCGACATCCCGGTTTGACAGCTCAAGGTCGCGACTGACCAGGACATTGTCGATACTGCCCCTGCCGAATGCCGGCAACACGGACGGCCACGTCCCCGCCAGTCCATAGGTAACAGACATGTTTCGCCGCTTCGCGAAGTCGCGAATGTGGGCGGCATAGGGTGAGGAATTGAAGTCGCCCACCAGGATCATCTTCGTTTCCGGAATGGGCTTGAGCCCGTCATAGAGATGGTCGAACTGGTAGGATTGAACACCGGTCGGCGTAAAGGGCCACGGCCGGGTCAGGTGGGCGGCGACCAGGTTGATGCGGCCGTGCGGTGTGTTGACCGTCATCAGATAAGCGGCAAAGCCCCGGACGCGGGCCCTGGGCTTTGTCACGGGATATTTGGACGCCACCACCATATCGTTCAGGACGACGACGTACGGATACGACTCTTTCAGGACGTCGGACAAGGCTTCACGCTGACGGTTTGTAACCTCGACCAGTACGACGATGTCGGGCTGCTTCTTCGCGATCCACGGCAGGATTTTCTGCGGCACCGGATTGCGGACGAACATGTTGCTCCACATAAGCGTGATCGGCCTGGCGTCGGGGTCGACGGGAGCCCGGCCGGGCGCAGACTGCGGAACGATCGATACCAGCATGAGCGCGACGCCTATGCCGCCTATCGCCGCGATGGCGTAGCGCCGCAGGAGCAGGATGGCGATTGTCAGCACGATTGAGACGGTGAGGATGGCCTGTGTGAAGATATCGATGAGATACAACAGCCCGTCCGCCGGATTGACGAGACAGACGATGCCGGCGACCAGTATGGGCAGTGCAACCGCCACGCATACTGCGGATATGAATTTGCTAATGCGCACTGCCCCCGCCTTAACCATGTTGACAAGGCCGCGCTTCGCGGCCTTACTCGCTCCGTCATCAAGGATAAAAGCTCTGACGCGGGGGAACAAGGCCGATGTTTGCCAGGACGCACGGAGACCTGCACAAAATTCGCGATTCGATTGACGGTATCAAACGGCTGTCCGACCGGGTCATAGGCATTGGCCCGCTCAGTATCATTGGGATCGACGGCTTACTGGCGCTGCTGAACATCCCGATCGTGAGCACCGCCTATACGGTTTTCGCCGGCCTGTTTTTAATTATACAGGCGATGCGGGCCAGGGTTTCGCCGGGAACCTTAATTCTTTGCCTGATTATCTTGTTGATCGATAGCGGCATAACCTCCCTGGAAGAGATTGTCCGGCTCATTCCGTTCGCCGGCGTGGTATTGGCCTGGGCGCCGGGCGTCGTCGACTTCCTGTTCCAGGGCCATCTGTATGCCGCCCACCTGATTCAGAAGGATATGGATAAAACGCACTACGTCGCGGGCTCTGAATCCGCCGCGCGTCAGTCGGGCGAACATCATGAGCATCTGGCCGACATGCGCGGCACCAAGGGCAAGAAGCGCCTGGTCTATCTCGGGTAATTGACGACGTTAGATAAGGGTCGGGCCCCGCATCGTTTCCGACGGGGGCCCGGTGGTGCCGTATGGCAGGATTGAACTGCCGACCTCAGCCTTACCAAGGATGCGCTCTACCACTGAGCTAATACGGCGCGGCCCGCATCAGCGGTCCGAGGCGTGGGGCTATAGCCAAACTTTTCTGGAAGGCAAAGAGAAAAATCGCGCCGCTTGCATTTATCCGCCGCTTTTTTTATCGATGGCCTCATGAGCGATCCGCAACAGCCAAAAGAGACCCGCCTGCACGGGGCCACGAGCAAAGGCCGTAATGATGCCAGAGCTGCCGCGCTGGAAAAGGCGCTGCGCGATAACCTGCGCCGCCGCAAGGTCGCGGCCACGCCTGAGGGCAGATCGTCTCTTCACGAAAAAGGGAAAGAAAAGCCGAAAGACGGCGCATAAAGGCTGTTGCACGCGCAATCAGCTCATGTAGAACCCCCTTTCCGCACTTGGCGGATTCTGATTACGGACGCATAAATGGATCGCATTGCCATCGAGGGCGGCAGCCCTCTGTTCGGGGATATCCCTGTCTCGGGAGCCAAAAACTCGGCCATAAAGTTGATGGCGGCCTCGCTCCTGACCTCCGAACCGGTGCGCCTGACCAATATGCCGCGTCTGGCCGATACCCGTCTTCTCAGCCGCCTGCTGCAACGGTTCGGCTGCGGGATCAGCGAAAGCGACGAGGACGGTCAGGTCATGCGCCTGCATACGCCCGAAATCACCTCCTCCTTCGCCCCCTACGATCTGGTCCGCCAGATGCGCGCTTCATTCAACGTGCTGGGGCCGCTCCTGGCGCGCACCGGCCACGCCAAGGTGTCGCTGCCGGGCGGTTGCACCATCGGTGCGCGCCCCGTCGACCTGCACTTAAAGGCGCTCGAAGCGCTGGGCGCGCACATCGACATGCACGAAGGCTATGTCTTCGCCCAGGCACCGCGCGGCCTCAAAGGCGCCGAAATCGATTTCCCGTTCGTCAGCGTCGGCGCCACCGAACACGCGCTGATGGCCGCGGTCCTGGCGCACGGCACGACGGTCCTGAACAATTCCGCCTGCGAGCCGGAAATCGTCGATCTGGCCGAATGCCTGAACAGCATGGGCGCGAAGGTGTCGGGCGCCGGCACAAAGACGATTACGGTTGAAGGCGTCACCAGCCTGCACGGCACCGACTGGGCCGTGATCTGCGACCGTATCGAAGCCGGCACTTATGCGGTGGCCGCGGCCATGGCCGGCGGTGAAGTTCGCCTGACCAGGGTGCGGCCGGAACTGATCGCGATCCTCCTCGACAAGCTGGTTGAGGCCGGTTGCGAGGTGACGCATGGCGAACAGTCGGTGACGATCAAGCGCAACGGCACCCGCATCCGGCCGGTCGATCTGACGACGGATGTCTATCCGGGCTTCGCCACCGATCTGCAGGCGCAGTTCATGGCGTTGATGACCCTGGCCGAGGGCGAAAGCGTCATCCGCGAAACCATCTTCGAGAACCGCTTCATGCACGTG
>CAMLLA010000260.1 GCA_946480525.1 uncultured Asticcacaulis sp.
GCCGGCGCAACTGATCGCCATCGATTTCGGCATTATCGGCCGCCTGCGTCCGCAGGAGCGGCGCTATCTGGCCGAAATGCTGTGGGGCTTCCTGCAACGCGATTACAAGCGCGTGGCCGAGGTCCATTTCGAAGCCGGCTATGTGCCCCGCACGCACAATGTCGACAGCTTCGCCCAGGCCCTGCGCGCCGTCGGTGAGCCGGTGCTGGGGCAAAAGGCGACCGAGGTGTCTATGGGCCGGCTGTTGACGCAGCTGTTCGAGATCACCGCCCAGTTCGATATGCACCTCAGGCCCGAACTGGTCCTGTTGCAAAAGACCATGGTCAGCGTCGAAGGCGTGGCGCGCCGCATCTATCCCGAACACAATCTGTGGGAAGCCGCGCGGCCTGTGGTGCGCGCCTGGATTTCGCGCGAACTGTCGCCGCTGACCGAAGCCAGACGTCTGCTGGAAAAGCTGATCCGCAAGCTGGATGAGCCGGCCGCCGAGACGGTGATTACGACCAGCAACGATAATATGCGCGCCGAACTGCGTCACAGCCGCACCATCGGTTACATCGCGCTGGCGACATCGGTGCTGTCACTGGCCATGATGATCTGGCTAACGGTGCGTTAGCTATTCCACATCTTTGCGTATCGTCCGCCGTTCCGACTCGATGATCTTCTGCTGGTTCCAGTAGCCCGGGCCGTTATCCGGCCGGAACATGGTGCGTGGCGCGCCTTTCCTGGTCATGACGGCGAAGACATTGGCGTTGGGGTCGTAGAACAGCGTATCGCCATTATTGCGCTTGAGGGTTTGTGTCCCTTCGGGCGGCGCATGAATGAAGCCGTGGACCATGGCCATGTAGTCGTCGAGCGATTTGGCGCCGAATTCCCGCCCATGGCGTTCGAAATGATAGCGGGCGTTGTCTTCGGCCGAATATTTGCGGTTGGACGACCATAGCGGCCAGTCGCCATAGCGCGTGGCGGTGACGGCCGCACGATCAGCAGCGATCGGCAAGGGCTTGCCGAAATTGGGCGCACTCGCGTTTTGATCTGGTGTTTCCGGCTCCGCCGGTTGTTCCGGCGCGACGGCGGACAGTGGACTGTCGTCGGGAAAAACAGGTACGGCGTCGACGGGCGCCGCCGCAACCGGAGATGACGCCGCCTTGCCCTCGCCATCCTTCAGCACTGCCGATGGCCCGGCATCGCATGCTGCCACGCCCAGCAGTGCGGCAATCAGCAAAAACCTTTTGAAGCCTGTCATCCTTGCCCCCTCAGCCCCATCTATGGCACACACCGCCGTAGCCTGAAAGGTTTGGCGGAAAGGATCACCATGACCGAGCCCAAGCGCATTCTCCTGATCATCGGCGGCGGCATCGCGGCCTATAAATCGCTGGAGCTGATCCGCCTGATCAAAAAGGCTGGCCTGAATGTCCGTGTCGTCCTCACAAAGGCGGCCGAAGCCTTTGTCACGCCGCTGACGGCGGCGGCTCTGTCCGGCGACAAGGTTTATCGCGAGCTGTTCGACCTGACCGACGAGACCGAGATGGGCCATATCATGCTGTCGCGCCAGGCCGACCTCGTGGTCGTCGCGCCGGCCACCGCCGACCTGATGGCCAAGGCGGCGAGCGGCCAGGCCAACGATCTGGCGACCACCCTGCTTTTGGCAACCGACAAGCCGGTATTGATGGCGCCCGCCATGAATGTCCGCATGTGGCACCACGCCGCGACTGGGCGCAATCTGGCCCAGCTCACCGCCGACGGCGTGTCATTCGTTGGCCCGGAAGAAGGCGACATGGCGTGTGGCGAATTCGGCCTCGGACGGATGAGCGAGCCGGAAGCCATCTTCGCCACTATCCAGGAACGCCTGACCGCCGGCCAGCGCCTCAAGGGCAAAAAGGTCGTGCTGACCGCCGGCCCAACCTTTGAGCCGCTCGATCCCGTGCGCGGCCTGACCAACCGCTCTTCGGGCAAGCAGGGTTATGCCATAGCCGACAGGCTGGCACGCGAAGGCGCCGAGGTCACGCTTGTGTCGGGGCCGGTTGCGCTGCCAACACCGCCGGGCGTGAAACGCATCGATGTCGAAACCGCCCAGCAGATGTTCGACGCCGCCCATGCCGCCCTGCCTTGCGATGTCTTCGTCGCCGTCGCCGCCGTTGCCGACTGGCGCCCCAAGGACGCCGCTACCGAGAAGCAGAAGAAGACGGCAGAGGCCGAACTGTCGGTCACCTTCGTCAAAAACCCGGACATTCTGGAATCCGTGTCCAAACATCTGGACATGCGCCCCCGCCTGGTCATCGGCTTCGCGGCGGAAACCAATACGCTTGAGGACTACGCCAAGGCCAAGCTGGCCTCCAAGGGCTGCGACGCCATCCTCGCCAACAATGTGTCGGAAGGCGTGTTCGGTTCGACGCGCAATTCGGTGACACTGGTCGACCTGGACGGCTTTACGCCTGTGCCGGGCGAAACCAAGGCGGATGTGGCGAGCTTCCTGGCCGACTATATCCACAGGCGTCTCAGTTAGCTGTTAACTTTTCCAATGGGCGCTGTAGCGGCGGCCGAAAATGTGGAAAGGTAAACGCCACTTCGCCCTCCCCGGAAGCAGGGAGGGTGAAACCTGCATATCCGAACAGCCGCGAGCCCTTGCCATGAACGCCCACGTCGTCCCGACCGCCGAACCCGAAGTCACCGCCCAGGTCGTGCAACTGCCGCACGCTGTCGGGCTGGCGCTTCCGGCCTATGAAACCGAAGGTTCCGCTGGCCTCGACCTGCGCGCCGCGATTGCCGATGGCGAAACCCTGACGCTTAAGCCGCTGGGCCGCGCCCTGGTGCCCACCGGCCTGAAGATCGCTGTCCCGCAAGGCTATGAAGTCCAGGTTCGTCCGCGCTCGGGCCTGGCGTTGAAATTCGGCATCACCTGCCTCAATTCGCCCGGCACGGTCGATTCCGACTATCGCGGCGAGGTCGGCGTCATACTGATCAATCTGGGTTCGGAAGACTTCGCTATCCGGCGCGGCGACCGGATCGCCCAGATGGTTGTCGCGCGCCACGCCCGCATTGCCTGGCAGGCCGGGGACTCGCTTGACGAAACCCAGCGTGGCGGCGGCGGATTCGGCTCCACAGGCCTCTAGGTCGGCTCGCCACCTGCGCGAACATTGTTCGCGTAACACACGTATCTGTGATTAGATAACCACATTATTTCAATTTACTGCAACAACGAAGCGTCCCAGTCTTCAGGTCGGGCGTCTCCATATCGATTTCTTATCGTGGAATTCTCCTGATAGCCGAAAATCAGCCCGGGATGAATGCGGGATGAACGGCAGCCTAAAGGAGAATTCAGGTAGCCGGGAATTATATGAGAGCGACCTTGTTCCGCTTACCGCCGCTGCACGCAAGAGACTTATAAGCAGCGACGCTTTTGAAAGACTTTTTATATGGGCGAGTTTGTGCAGTTTTTTTGGGCCGTCGTGGACTCCACCTCGGCTGCGTTGATTGGTCTCAATCTTGTACCGGCGCTGGTGTTCAGTCTGTTTATCGGCTTTGCCCTTCCACGCGGCCGAAGCTGGCTGAAAGCGCCACTGGCGGTAGCCCCCGCCATGCTGGTCACCGCGGTGTGGCCCTGGGTTTACGGCTCTGAGCCGATCTGGCCCGACTTCATGCAGATGGAGACGGAAATCCAGACAGTCGTCCTCTTCACCGTCGCTTGGGTGGTTATCTGGCTGTGCGAACGCATAAAGTCGCTGTTCATGCCGGTAAATCTGAGCCGTCCGCTCATCCCGGTCATTATTGCCTCTAAATCCTGAGCTTTTTCAAATTCTTGATTTGCCCACGGTGCGTGGTTCCGCCGCGGCAGCCCCGTAACTGCGTTCGACGAACATGGACAACCGCATTGAATCATTATTTATGGTGAATAGGAATTAACCGGTGGGGCGAGCCAGACGGTTCGATCCGATCCATGAACCTTGAGAGGGTAACTCATGAACGATATCTGGAATTTCATCCTGTCGCTCGGTGACGGACTTCAGGACGCGCTGGCCACAGTGAACCTTATGCTGGTCCTGCTCATCGGCCTGGCCATCGGTCTCTTCCAGCAAAAGAACGACAGCCTGGCGCTTAAAGCCCTGCTGACCGTTCTGGGCGCCTATGCCGTCAGCATCTTCCTGCCGCGCCTGACTGGCGATCCCTTGCGTATTCCTGACTTCCGCCACCTGTCGGCCATCGTCCAGGTCATCATGATGTATGTGTTTGCCTATGGTGTCGTCGGTGTCGTCGGCACGACGAAGACGGCGATGAAGTTCCAGGCCAAGAAAGCCTGAGCCGTTGCCATGTGCATTTGAAAGCCGCCCTAACCGGGGCGGCTTTTTTCGTTTTGCCCCGGGCTCTCAGAAGCCCAATACGTCCTGCATGTCGTAAAGCCCGGCCGTCTGCTTTCGGCCCCAGATCGCCGCCTGAACGGCGCCACGGGCAAACAGGGTGCGATCGCGCGCCGAGTGCGACAGGGTCAGGATTTCGTCTTCCGAAGCCAGGATGGCCGAATGCTCGCCAACGATGCCGCCGGCGCGGACGACCGAAAAGCCGATCGTGCCGGCTTCGCGCGCCCCGGTTATGCCGTCGCGCGCCGCCACCTTGACGTCGTCCAGTTTCACACCCCGGCCGTAAGCGGCAGCTTCGCCGAGCATCAGCGCGGTGCCTGACGGGGCATCCACCTTGCGCTTATGGTGGCCTTCCAGGATCTCGATATCCCAGTCTTCGCCCGACAGGCGCGCACTGGCCTGCTTGAGGAGTCCCATCAAGAGATTAATGCCGAGTGAGAAGTTGCCTGAGCGGATGATGATGACCTGATCGGCGAAAGCCGGAATGCGGGCCAGCTGTTCGTTCGTGAAACCGGTCGAGCCGATGACATGGACCAGGGGGCGCGGGCGGCTCAGGCCTTCGTTGGCGCAGGCCTCCAGCAGCGCCAGCGATGCTTCCGGGGTGGAAAAATCGATGACGCAGTCGGCCTTGACCAGGTTCGGATGCTCGCCCTTGTCGAACCTGGCCACGACCGAGTGTTTGCCTTCGTCCAGCACACGCAGGATGGCCTGGCCCATGCGGCCCTTGTATCCATTGACGGCAAAACGAAGCGTCGGCGCGGTCATAATCAGTCCCCGGTCAAATTCCGCCTTTCCGATAGGGCGTGCAGAGCGTCAGGTCAAATTGTTTGGAAGGAATAAGGGGGAGCGTTCCAGCACAACAACACCCGCCGGTAAGGTACAGGCGGGTGTTACAAATTGCGTCGCGATTCCGGGTGCAGGGGCCGTGCCCCTGCTACTGAGCCGTCGCGCCGGTGATGTCGTCCCAGAAGCGCCTGGCCTTATGCACGAAGCCCTGGCTTTGGGCGTAGGACTTTTCTTCGCAGATGGCGGCGAATTCCTTCATCAGCTCCTTCTGACGCGGCGTCAGGTGCTTGGGTGTCTCGACGAACAGCTCGACGACCAGATCGCCCTTCTGCCGCGAGTTCAGGCCTGGCATGCCGCGGCCCTTGAGCTTGACCTTGTGGCCTGTCTGGGCGCCTTCCGGGATGGTCACGTCAAGCTTGCACTGGCCGTCGCAATTCTCGCCGCCCATCAGGCACGGCACTTCCATGCTGCCGCCCAGGACGGCCGTCGACATCGGCACGGGGATGGAACAGTGCAGGTCCAGTCCGTCGCGTTCGAAGATGTCGTGTTCGGCGACGCTCAGGAAGATATAGAGATCGCCCTTGGGCCCGCCCTTGGCGCCGGCCTGGCCTTCGCCCTTGAGCAGGATGCGCGCACCGTCATCGACGCCGGCGGGAATACGGACAATGAGCGCCTTGTTGTGGCGAACCTGGCCGTGGCCCTTGCAACTGTCGCAGACGTCCTTGATGATCTGGCCCTGGCCGTTACAGGTCGGGCAGGTGCGTTCCACTGCGAAGAAGCCGTTTGAGGTGCGCACGCGGCCATGACCGGCACAAGTACCGCACGCCTGGGGCCGCGTGCCGGGCTTGGCGCCGGAACCGTTACAGGCTTCGCAGGTCAGGGTTGTCGGGATGGTAATGTCGACGCTGTCGCCCTTATAGGCCTGCTCCAACGTGATTTCGTAGTCGAAGCGGACATCCGCGCCGCGCTGCGGACCGTTGGGGCGGCGCTGCTGGCCGAAGATGTCGCCGAACATTTCCGAGAAGATGTCTTCGACGTTGGAGAAACCCTGCGCGCCACCGCCGAAACCATTGAAGCC
>CAMLLA010000261.1 GCA_946480525.1 uncultured Asticcacaulis sp.
CCTTCATCAGGCCGATATTGCCTTCCTGGATCAGGTCGAGGAACTGCAGGCCGCGATTGGTGTACTTCTTGGCGATCGAGATCACGAGACGCAGATTGGCTTCGACCATTTCGGTCTTGGCCTGACGGGCCTCGCGCTCGCCCTTCTGGACCGTCTGGACGATGCGGCGGAAGTCGTCGACCGCCACACCCATGTCGGTCGCCAGTTGCGTCACATCACCACGGATACGGCCGATGGCGCCGGAATCGTTATCGATGAACTTCTGCCAGCGCACGCCCATGTCGCGCACCTTGTCGCCCCATTGCGGGTCGAGTTCGCGCGAATAGTAGGCGTTCAGGAACTCGGTCCGCGATATACCGTAGGAGTCCGCCAGACGCAGCAGGCGGCCTTCCAGCGACATCAGGCGCTTGTTGATGGCATAGAGCTGTTCGACCAGGGCTTCGATCCGCTGGTTGTTGAGCTTCAGCGTCTTGAGGTGACGCGTGATGGTCGAGGTGACTTCCTCGTGCGCCGCCTTGTCGGCCGGATCGACCGGTTGGCCTTCCAGCTTGGCGCCGAGGATCTTGTCCTGAACGCGGCGATAGGTTTCGAACTCACCGGCAATGGCGTCGAGTGTCGCCATGACACCGTCGCGCAGTTCCGATTCCATGGCCGAGACCGAAGGTCCCGCGCCATCGTCGAAGTCGTCCTCTTCCTCCTCTTCGGCGGCTTCGGGCTTCTTCTCTTCTTCGTCCATCGGGACGTAATCGTCGTCGTCGTCCTCGTCGTCGCCCGATTTCTTCTTGGGCTCAGGCTTCTTGGCCTCGGGCTTGGGCGCTTCCACAACCGAAGCCGGCTTGGGCTCAGGCTTCGGCTCGGGCGCCTTGACGACGGGGGCCGGCGCACGCAGCGCGATCACGCCGTCATCCGCCGCTTCTTCCTCTTCGCCGTCTTCACCCAGCGCGCCCGGAGGCGGGCCTTCCGAAGGGCCGCCGCCGTAGGTGCCTTCCAGGTCGATGATTTCGCGCAAGAGGATGCGGCCGGAACCCAGTTCTTCGCGCCACACCATGATGGCTTCGAAGGTCAGGGCCGACTCGCATAAGCCGCGGATCATGGTGTCGCGGCCGGCTTCGATGCGCTTGGCGATGGCGATTTCGCCTTCGCGCGACAGCAGTTCGACCGAACCCATTTCGCGCAGGTACATGCGCACAGGGTCGTCGGTACGGTCATAGGCCGAGGTCTTGCCGGTTTCGGCAAGCGCTCCCGCCTCTTCGCGGACGGCGACTTCGGTCGATTCGCTGGCTTCCTCTTCCGACTCGATGACGTTGACGCCCATCTCGGTGAGCATGGCCAGCGTGTCTTCGATCTGTTCCGAAGTGAATTCTTCGGATGGCAGGACCTTGTTCAGCTCGTCCATCGTAACGTAGCCGCGCGCCTTGGCCGCCTTGATGAACTTCTTGACCCCGGAATCGGTCAGGTCGAGCAGTGGGCCGTCGGACGGCGTATCGGTAGGGGGCCCCTCAGTCGTCGTACTCATTGGCCGGCACCCTTCATATTTAAAAGCATATAGCTCTCCGCAACTCGACCCGCGTTCCCGGCTGGGTCTCCGGGCCTTGCCCGGTTTTGGTGTGTTATGGCCGGGGTATCGTCAACGAAGCCTTAAAGGAGCTGCGTGATCACTCTCACGCCTTCGTTGTACCGTCCTGCCAGATATGTCCGCTTCGTAAGGACCGCCGCAAGGAATCACGCTCCAGCTTCAGCCGCGAAAAAAATTCTGTTCCAACCTGTTCCTTGGCAGAATTCAAAGCACGATCCAACGCCGTCAAACGCGAGACCGCGTTGAACGTTTGTATCCAGCGGGCATGGGCATGCGCGAGGTCGTTGTCCGGTGCGAGGAATGGCGCGCCTGCTTTTATGGCCGCCTTTTGGATCTCGCTCAGCAATGCGCCAAGTCCTTGCTTGTGCAAATGGCGAGTCAGATTCTCTCTGTCAAGCCCCTGGTAGCGAAAAGTTAATGCCACGAGATTGCGCGCCAGCCCCTCGAGCGCCGGATCGCCCAGGCCATAGGCTTCAAGCCCTTCGACCTGGTCGTGCATCCAGTCGGGATTGTCGATCAGTCCTTGCGCCAGGGCGGCCGACACCGGATCGAGCGCGGTAGACAGGTTACGCGCGGCGGCAACCCCTTCGGGCGTCGTCGGCGGTGGCAGAGGCTTGCCGTATCTGGCGCGCGGACCGCCGTATCCCCCCGGCCGGAAGTCAGGCCGGTATTCCGGATAGGGCGCGTCGTTGCGCTTGGGCGCGAACATGTCATCGAAGCGAGCCAGAAGGTCACGGCGATAGGTGTCGGCGAGATCCTTGTCTTCGATCGTCTGGGCAAGCGCCCGCAGGCGTTTCTTGAGACCGGCCTTGCGTTCCGGCGTATCGAGCGGCTCGGCCTCGGCTTCGCGCGTGAACAGCACGTCGACGAACGGCTTGGTGTGGCCGATCTGATCGCGCAGGACCAGGGCGCCTTTTTCCCGCAGGATTTCGTCGGGGTCCTTGCCGCCTTCCAGGAAGCAGACCTTGAACGACTTGCCGGGCTTGAGCTTGGGCAGGGCGCGATCCAAAGCGCGATAGGCGGCGCGCAGGCCTGCCTTATCGCCGTCGAAACACAGGGTCGGCTCGGGATGGCGGCGCCACAGGATATCGATCTGCTCTTCGGTCAGCGCGGTCCCCAGCGGCGCAACGGCGGCGATCCTGGCGCGCTGGCAAGCGATGGCGTCCATATAGCCTTCGACGACGACCAGTTCCTCATGCGTCTCTTCCGCGCCCAGCAGCTTCAAAGCTTTTGGAAGACCGAACAGCATGCTGCCCTTATGGAACAGAGGCGTTTCGGGCCCGTTGAGGTACTTAGCCTTTTCATCAGGGTTCAGGGCGCGTCCGCCAAAGCTGACGACGTGGCCGCGCTGGTCCTCGATCGGGAACATCAGCCGGTCGCGGAAACGATCATAGGGCGCCTTGCCGTCGACCTCTATGAGAAGTCCGCATTCGACCAGTTCGGAGACCTTGGCGCCCTTCTGCACCAAGGCATCCTTCAATGCCTGGTGATCGCGCGGCGAATAGCCGAGCCCAAAGGTCACGACATCCTCGTCCGACAGCCCGCGCTTTTTCAAGTAGTCGCGCGCAGCCTGGGCGGCCGGCGTCTTGTCCTGGAGCCGGGCGACGAACCACTTCTGCGCCAACTCCATCCAGTCGCTCAAACCCCGGCGCTTCTGCTCGGCCGCCACAGCCTGGGGCGTCACCGCCGGCAGGGCCATGCCAGCTTCCATCGCCAGCTTCTCGACCGCTTCGTTGAAGCTCAGGCGCTCGGTTTCCTGCAGGAAGGAGATGATGTCGCCGTTCTTGCCCGATGAAAAATCGAAGAACTGGCCCTTCTGGTCATTGACGTAGAAGGACGGCGTCTTCTCCTTAGTGAAGGGTGACAGGCCGACCCATTCCTTGCCGTTACGGCGCAGCTTGACGCTCTTGCCTATGACGTCGGACGGACGCAGGCGGGTCTTTAACTCATCGAGGAAGTGATCATCAAAACGCACGGGGCTTAATATAGTCGGTCGTTGCCGATTCGCGAAATGTTCTCGTCGCGATTAATTAAACCGTTTTTCATTATTAGGTAATCTGCTAACGAAAGGAGACAGGGAGAAGACTATGAAACCCATTTTGACGCTGGCCGCTATCGCCGTCCTATTGTCAAGCCCGGCAGCAGCCGCGCCCAAGGACGCCGAGCCGGTTTTCACAACGCAGAACAGCCGGATTCATGCGCCTGACGGCAGCGAATTCATCGCGCGCGGCGTCAACCTGCAATATGGCGACCGGCCCGAGCAAGCCCTGCCCGCCATTGCCGCCATCGACAGCACCGGCGCCAACATGATCCGGCTGCAACTACGCCGAAACACCACCGCCCAGCAACTGCGACGCGCGCTCGACGAAGCGGTAAAACACAAGATCCCGGTGATGGTCTTCTATTGGGAGAAGGACATTACCTGCGCCTCGGACAGTGCGCTGCTGCGGCGCGACACCGAAGCCCTGTGGCTGAAACGCTGGGCTGTGGTGCTCAAGACGCCGAAGTACCAGCCCTGGATCATGCTCAACATCGCCAATGAGTGGGGGACGTCGAAGGACGGCTTCAAGGACTATGAGGCGACCTATACGGACCTGATCAAGGCTTTCCGCGCCGAAGGCTTCCGCGCGCCGATCGTCATCGACGCCGCCGATTGCGGCCAGGCAATATCGAGCTTTACCGGCGGACGCGGCAAGGCCTTTGTCGAAGCCGACCCATTGAAGAACCTGATCGTCTCGGTTCACGCTTACCACCACCTGTGGAACAGCCCCGGCCTGATCGACGACAATATCGCCGCACTGAAGGCGACCGGCCTGCCCTTTATGCTCGGCGAATTCGGCGACCGCGAACTGAACGAAGACGGCCATACCGTCGATCACCTCTACCTGATGCAATCGGCGCAGGCGCAGGGTGTCGGCTGGCTGGCCTGGAGCTGGAAGGGTAACGGCGGGGCAACGCGCGTGCTGGACATGTCGCAGGACTATGGCAAGGTGACGCTGACCCGCCGGGGCGAAGAGATCGTCAAAGCCTGGGGCGGGCTGAAAATCGCAAAATAGGAAACGCCGCCATGAAAGTGACCACGACCAACTCGATCGAGGGCAGCCAGATCACCGCCTATCTCGGTGTCGTCACCGGCGAAGCCATCCTTGGCGCCAACATCTTCCGCGACTTCTTCGCCGGCGTCCGCGACATCGTCGGCGGCCGGTCCAAGGCCTATGAGGAAGTCCTGCGTGAAGCTCGCGATGCGGCCCTGCGTGAAATGGAAGGCGAGGCCCAGAAGCGCGGCGCCAACGCCATTGTCGGCGTCGATATCGACTATTCGACCGTCGGTCAGGGCAATATGCTGATGGTCAGTTGTTCAGGCACCGCGGTTACCGTTGGCTGACCGGTTTAAAGTCACGCGCCGACTTCCTATCTGACGCAGAGTGTCAGACACAAGCGTTAGTAAAAGTGCGTAGCATGCCCGAAACCCGTCTCGATAAATTCGGCCTCCTCCCCGGCGAACATTGCGTTCCCGACCTGTTGGCGCCGGGACTGAAGGTCGTGTTCTGCGGAACGGCCCTGGGACGCGTTTCGGCCGAGCGAAAGGCCTACTACGCCAATCCCGGCAACTTCTTCTGGCGCACCCTGCACAATACCGGTCTGACGCCGGAACGCGTCCGGCCGGAAAACTACGCGAGCCTGCTCGCGTATCGGATCGGCCTGACCGACTTGTGCAAGGCATATTTCGGTAATGACAACGAGTTGCCGGCCGACGCACTCGATGCTGAAGCCCTGCGGCAAAAAATTGCGAAGTTCCAGCCGCGCATCCTGGCCTTTACCAGCAAGACCGGAGCGAGCACCTTTCTGGGGCGTCCGACCGGATCGATTCCGCTCGGTTTCCAGCCGGAAACCGTTGGTGAAACACGCATCTACGTCCTGACCTCACCCTCGGGGCAAGCGCGCATCTTCTGGAACCAGCAGGCCTGGCAGACCCTGGCGGATGAAGTGCTGGCGATGACGTAAGCCAACATGTCGAAACAAAAACTTTTCCTGTTAACAATTGACCTTGGGGGCCGCCCCCCCTATGTGTGCGGCCGTTTGCCCGCCCCCCCCAATAAAAAGTGAGTCCCAGCCCCTGACCGATACAGCTCCAACCGACCTGCTGCCCGGCTGCACCCGAGTGCTCGTCCTGGCGGACGGCACGGTCTATCAGGGACTGGGTTGCGGCGCCGCCGGCGAAGCGCTGGGCGAGGTCTGCTTCAATACCGCGATGACGGGCTATCAGGAAATCCTGACCGATCCCTCCTACATGGAACAGATCGTCGCCTTCACCTTCCCGCACGTCGGCAATGTCGGCGTCAATGCCGATGATGTCGAGCAACTGGGGAATGACCCCAAGCGCGCGGCCAAGGGCGCGATCTTCCGCGACCTGCCGACTCCGCCGGCCAACTGGCGCTCGACGCTCAGCTTCAACGACTGGCTGACCCAGCGTGGCGTCGTCGCCATCGCCGGCATCGACACGCGGGCGCTGACCAAGCGTATCCGCGACAAGGGCATGCCGCACGGCATCATAGCGCATTCTCCGACAGGGGCTTTCGACATTCCTGCCCTGATTTCAAAAGCGGCCAACTGGTCGGGCATCGGCGGCCTGGAT
>CAMLLA010000262.1 GCA_946480525.1 uncultured Asticcacaulis sp.
CGGAGCGATCAACACGTCCGACGCTCGCGAGAAGACCACCGTTGCGGCGATGACTGCGGGCGTCATCTGTATGGCGGCGGCGACGGGAAAGTCCCACAGCGCGCAAGCCCACCAGGCCATAAGGAAGAGTTCGGCAATGGCGAGCCGGATTTGCCACGGCCAGGCATGCTCGCTTTTGTCGGGGTCGCCCACGACCGCGGCCCAGCATGTAACGACAACCGACAGGACGGCGACAACGGCGGTTAGCCAGGTCGACGCCGGCGCCGCCGCCAGGCAAAGGACGGCGATGAGCGCCGGGCCCCAACCGAATCTCAGCAGGTTGCTCTGTTGCCAGCGCCAGTTGCCCTCCCACCGCTGGCGCATCCTGACATAGCCGTGCTCAAAAGCCAGGGCGCCGCCGACTGCCAGAAGCGGGATTGCCACCGGAATGGCGATCAGCGCTGGATGCAAGCCCCAGCCTAACCAGACACACAGCATGGCGCAGACGCCGATGGGAAAAAGAACCAACAAGGATATGCGAACTTGGTCGAGCAGATCGCGCGTTTCTCCATCCTCTTCCAACCTGCGGACGCTCTCCGCGTTCAGGTCGTCGACAACGGTCGGGTGGTCGTTGCGGATGCGGTTCAGGAAGCTCTGGATTTCCGAGCGCGAGACTTTGGGCCATAGCCTGCGCCACAGCGTCGGCGGTTCCGGCGGCCGGCTTAATATCTGCCAAGCGTCTGTATCAAGGTCAGTGCCGCGCCTGAGCGCGCGCAAAAAGGCGAGATCCGTTTCGCGCTGAAGGACCTGGTGCACCGCATAGGGCCGATGGCGATCGATGCGACGATTGTTCCAGCCGAAGCGTTCGACCACGCGTGGGATAAGCGCATCGGATCTTGGCTGGTTACGCGACACCAGCTCGGCCAGCCAGGCCTCTGTCGCGCTGCGCATTTCGATATTGTCGAGCATGGGCGAGGACAGGATCAAGGCAAGGGATGTCAGGCGGTCGTCCTCGCTGGCGGCCGACCTGGCCTGCAACTGCGTTTCCAGCGTTGCGCGGGCGGCGAAATAACTGTCCGCGATCTCATCGACGACAGGGGGTTTATAAGTTTCGGCGTCGCTGGTGCGCAGCGCCGTAAGGCTGTCGTGCGTTTCCGACGTCGGGCCGTCGTCCTCTGCCTCATCGGGATCGTACGCCACAAAGCGATTATCTGCGTAATCAAGCGCTTCTTCATAGGCGGCGCGCAGCACCTTGAAGCCTTCCGGATCATCCTCTGGATTGGTGATCTTCAGCTTTCTGGCATAGGCGCGGCGGATTTCGGTGCGGTCCTGGGTGCGCGAAAGTCCCAGCGTTTTCCAGATCGACGGCGCCCTCAAAGGAAGGTCTCGCCTTCCAGCCGGTCCAGCGCCTGGGTCAGTTCAATACGGGCGCGTTCGATATGGCGCGGATCCTGCGCATCCAGCACGGTTTCGAACTGGCTGATCAACTGGCCGACGATGGCCCGCTTGTCGCCCAGGAAGTTCTCATAACAGCGGCTGGCCCGGGTCAGGAGAGCGCGATTGGCGTCGCTCTCGCGCGGATGGACTTTGAGAGCTTCCAGCGCCTTGCGCTGCTTTTCCAGGTCGGCGCCCGTCGGACCATCTTCATCTATAATGACCAACTGGCGGCGTTCACCGGTCAAAGGCACATGAACATCCACCTCGATCAGGCCGTTAATGTCGTAGGTGAAGCGGCACTCAACCTGGACCTCGCCGGCCGGGCGCGGCGGTACCGGAATGGAAATCTTGCCGAGCTTGATATTGTCGGAGACATAACGCGACTCGCCCTGATAGATGCCAAATTCGACAACGGTCTGGCCGTTCGCCATGGTGCCGAAGCTTTCGACGCGGCTGGCGGGAACGGCAATATTTCGCTCGATGACAGGAGCGAACAGGCCGTTGCGGATATTGCCATTGTCCAGTCGTTCCGAAACGTCGACGCCCAAGCTGTAGGGGCAGACATCAGTCACCGCGACTTCACGCAAGGCGGCGTCGCGTGCCTTGAGGCCGGCCTGGACCGCCGCACCCATCGCGACGGCTTCGTCAGGATTGACGGCGTGCGACGGAAAGCGGTCGAACATGCGGGTCACCGTTCGGCGGACCAGAGGCATGCGCGTCGCGCCGCCGACGAGGACGATCTCCGACAGATCGGCTGGACGCAGGTTGCTGTCGCGGACGGCACGCAGGACCGGCTCCTTCAGGCGATCGAGCAGGGCGGAGGCGAGCGTCTCGAATGTGTCCGTCGTGATCTCGTGGCTGTAGGCCGTATCCTTCCAGACGATGTCGATGGTGATTGAAGCCTGAGAAGACAGGGCGCGGCGGGCGCGTTCGGCCGCGGCGCGCACGATCTGTGTCAGCGCTTCTTCCTCGGCGGCATTAGCGACGCTGAGCTCCTTGCTGAATCTGGTCCGCATCGCCTTGACCAGCAAGTCGTTGAAATCTTCGCCGCCCAGCCGGTTGTCGCCGGTCGAGGCACGCACTTCAATGACGCCTTCGAAGATTTCGAGAATCGACACGTCGAACGTGCCGCCGCCCAGATCGAAGACCAGGAAGCGCGATTCGTCTTCAAGATTGTGGATGCCGTAGGCCAGCGCCGCCGCGGTTGGTTCATTGAGCAGTCGCTCGACCTTGAGGCCCGCCAGTTCGCCCGCCCGCCGGGTCGCCTTGCGCTGTTTGTCATTAAAGTAGGCGGGGACTGTAATGACCGCCTCGGTCACGGCTTCGCCGAGAAAGGCCTCGGCATCCGCTTTCAGGCTGCGCAGCACCATGGCCGACAGCTCTTCCGGCGAATAGCCGGTCTTGCCGAGCTTCGTTACGCGCTGGCTGCCCATATAGCGTTTGAAGGCGGTGGCCGTGAGGTGAGGATGGGTCGACTGGCGCTCGCGTGCCGGCAGGCCAACCAGCAATTCGCCACCGTCATCCAGCCCGACCGCCGACGGCGTCAACACATGACCAAGGCTGTTGGGAATAAGTTCCGCCTTGCCGTCACGCCAGACCGCCGCCGCCGAATTGGTGGTGCCGAGATCGATACCAATAATCACGCAATGCCCCCTGATACTTAAGTTACCGCCGGTCGGCGACCTCGATGAACGCGTCGATTTCGACGGCGAAACCGAGCGGGATCTTGTACATGCCGACGGCCGAACGCGCATGGCGGCCGGCATCACCGAGCACAGCCACCATCAGGTCCGAACAGCCGTTGATGACCTGAGGGATGTCGTAGAAGTCCGGGCCGGCCTGGACGAAGGCATTCAGCTTGACGACGCGAACGATATTGTCGAGATCGCCGCCGGCGGCCGCTTTCATCTGGGCCAGCAGGTTGAGCCCGCACAGGCGCGCGGCTTCCTGGCCTTCTTCGATCGTCACGTCGACGCCGAGGGTACCCTTGATGCGGCCCGAGCCGTCGTTCGACAACTGGCCGGAGATGTGGACGTAATTGCCGGTGCGCACGAATGGCACGTAATTGGCGACCGGTGAGGTCGGGGTCGGCAGGCTGAGGCCGAGCGCACTCAGACGCTCTTCGGATTTGGACATTAAGGGCACCTTTTTAGGCATTTGGAATGGCACGCTTATAGCCGAATCTGCCGCCTTGTCGAGAAGCGGTAAACATATCCCTAATGGTCGTTAAAAAGCCTTATATACTAACGTTTTGCTAAGGAATTAACCCTGCATTTTTACCTCTCGTTAGCTTCCCCTTCACCTGCCTTTAAGAGACTCCCTGCTAAACGTTCTCAGAAGACTTACGGAATCCGGCTGCGCCCCGATTCGACACTTGCTTAAGGTGCGGTTTAGATGTTCGAGGGCCCAAAGGTTGTCGATATGACCAACAAGAAAGTCCTCATCGTCGAGGACAACGAACTGAACATGAAGCTCTTTCATGACCTGCTCGATGCGCAGGGCTATGAAACGCTTCAGACCGGTGAAGGTCTGTCGGCCCTGACGCTCGCCCGCCAGCATCGTCCGGACCTTATCCTGATGGATATCCAGCTGCCCGAAATCTCCGGCCTTGAAGTCACCAAGTGGCTGAAAGAGGACGATGAGCTGTCGCATATTCCGGTGGTCGCCGTGACGGCCTTCGCCATGAAGGGCGATGAAGAGCGTATCCGTGACGGCGGCTGCGAGGCCTATATCTCCAAGCCGATCTCGGTCACGCATTTCCTGGAAACGGTTCGGCGGTATCTGGGCTGAATTAAGCTATGACCGCGCGCGTTCTGATCGTTGACGACATTGCCGCCAATGTGCGCCTGCTCCAGGCCAAGCTGGAAGCGGATTATTATGAGGTGCTGACCGCCTCTGACGGACGGACAGCGATTGGTCTTGCCACAAGTGCGCAGCCCGACATTATCCTTCTCGACGTGATGATGCCTGGCATAGACGGCTATGAGGTCTGCCGTCAGCTTAAAGAACACGCCGACACGCGGCATATCCCGATCATTCTGGTCACGGCGCTCGATGGCCGCGAAGACCGTTTGTCAGGGCTCGAAGCCGGCGCCGATGACTTCCTCACCAAGCCGTTCGACGACATGGTGCTGATGGCGCGGCTGAAGGCGCTGGTGCGTCTCAAGCAGATGGTTGACGACATCCGCCTGCGCGAAGCGTCCTCGCGCCGGGCGGGCTTAAGCGATTCCGATCAGTTGCAGCGCCATATCTCGGCGACCGGCAATGTCCTGATCCTGGACGACAATGAACGCCAGGCGGAGCGGCTGATGCTGCAACTTGGCCAGGATCACCGCTGCGCCTACCTGACGGATCCTGCTCATGCGCTTCAGGTCGCCGGAGGGCGTGTCGATCTTGTCGTGCTCAATATGACGGCCAAGAGCTTCGATTCGTTACGGTGGGTGGCGCAGTTGCGCTCCCAGGAAGCGACCCGTCAGCGGCCGGTGCTGGGGATTATCAATCCCGATGACCGCGACCGGCTTCTGAAGGCGCTGGAGCTGGGCGTCAATGACGTCATCGCCAAGCCGCTGGACATGCAGGAAATGCTGGCGCGCGCGCGCACGCAAATTCGCCGCAAGCGCTACAGCGACTTCCTGCGCAATTCGCTCGACCGCAGCCTGGAACTGGCGGTCACCGACCCGCTGACCGGGCTGAACAATCGCCGCTTCCTTGACCATCAGCTGAACCTCTTGATGGCCCGCCATTTCAAGGGCGGTGCGGCGCCGTCTCTGCTGGTGCTCGACATCGACTTCTTCAAAAAGGTCAATGACAGCCATGGGCACGATGCCGGTGACGAGGTGCTGAAAGAATTTGCCCGCCGCCTGGGGCTGAACGTTCGCGCCATTGACATGCCTTGCCGGTTTGGCGGTGAGGAGTTCGTCGTGCTGATGCCGGAAACGGATGCCGTCGACGCGGCGCATATCGCGGAACGGGTAAGGGCGCAGGTTGCCGATTCGCCCTTTGTCCTGGCTAATGGCCGCGCATTGAATGTGACGGTGTCGGTCGGGGTCGCGACCTCTCTGGGCCTTGGCGATTCCCCGGAAGCCTTTTTGAAGCGCGCCGATGAGGCCGTTTACGAAGCCAAGCAGTCCGGGCGCAACAGGGTCGTGGTTCGCGCAGCGGCGTAATACCTCTTTTTTGCCGCCCCGCAAGTGGGGCGGTATAGACACGAAAAAGCCGCGCCGAGTTGGGGGAACTCAAAGGCGCGGCTTCCGCAGCCCTTGAACGAGGGGGGGGGATGTTCAAGGGCAATCTCAAAATGTAAAGGCAGATTACTTAATCTTGCCTTCCTTGAATTCGACGTGCTTACGCACAACCGGGTCATACTTCTTCAGAACCATCTTTTCGGTCTTGGTGCGAGCGTTCTTCTTGGTGACGTAGAAGAAGCCGGTGTCAGCCGTCGAGTTCAGACGGATCTTGATCGAAGCTGGCTTAGCCATGACGGGTGTCCCTAACAGTACGATTTGGCGCGCGCGGCAACATCCGGCGCGAAGAATTGCGAGGCGCGGAAAATACTCACCATCGGCCCAAAGTCAATGGCCAAATGGCAGGAAGTCGCGCTTTTTTTGGCGGGGCCGCGACTTTATAGTTTGAAGCAGCGACTCCCGGAGGAAACCTTATGCCCGAAGCCAGGCCCATAGCCGTCATTGCAGCGGATGTCCCGCCACGCGTCAAGCCGTCCGTATATCCCGAACCCTTTTATTCGATGATGAAGGGGCGGGAAAAGCGCACCCTGGGCGA
>CAMLLA010000263.1 GCA_946480525.1 uncultured Asticcacaulis sp.
CTGAGTCTATCAAAGCGCACGTAAAAGCACTTGGTCGCCGAGGCCGCACATGACGCATTGGCGTGTCCGCCTAAGCACTGCGGCGGAGGCTGATATTGCGGATATACTCGACTATACAATTGAAAGCTTTGGAGAAGCCCAGACGGACCTCTATGGGTCGCTTTTGGCAGAGTCCTTGGACGCGCTGCGGAACGGTCCCGGCATAGTTGGCAGCCGGTCTCGTGAAGACATTCTGCCAGGGCTGTACAGCTTGCACATCGGCCGCCGTGGCCAGAAAGCTCGTCATCTTATCTTCTTTCGGAAGGACGACGGCGAGATCATCGAAGTGCTGCGTGTCCTGCATGATGCCATGGAACTGACGCGCCACTTACCCGGAGCAAACTAAGGATCAACCCTTTCCACGGCGTAGCCGCGCTGCCGCAGCATGGCGATGACGCTGTCCGGTCCATTGAAATGGGCCGCGCCGACGACAACAAAAGTCGTCATTTCCCCCTTCAGCATGGTCTCGATCTGGGGAACCCATTTGGCGTTCCGACCGGTCAGCAACATGTCGTACCGGCGCGGCCCGCGCAGCTTTTCTTCCGCCAGGCCTTGCGTCATGGCGCGCTGGTCGCCGGTACGCCAGGTCTTGACCAGGGTTTCGAGACTGCCGGGATCGCGGCCGAAATGGATGGCCAGCGCCCGCTTCAGCGCCGCCGTGCCGTCCTCGTCCATGCCTGATCCCAGAGCATAGAGGTAGTCATAATGCGCCTTGTGGCTCTCGAAGCCGCCGGTCTTTATCTTCAGCGCTTTTGCGCGGTTGAACAGCACCCAGTCCACACCGCGATCCAGATCGAAGCCGCCGGCCGCGGAACTTAGGTCGCCGACAAAGGCCGCCATTACCGAAGGACGGACACGCGCCACGTCGTTGAGCGTATAGTTGTAGCGATGCAGCAGGGTTTCGAGTTCGCGGATTTCGACGCCGCTCAGGCCATTGGTCAAACCCGGCCGGGCGGAATAGGCCTGCTCGGCAAAGCCTTTGAACTTCGGCATCTTGTCCAGGTCCGGAACCTCGAACCAAACGGCATCGGCCGTGTCGAAGGCCTGAAACAGACGTGCATCCATCCATTCGACGCCCGGCGGCAGGGCGTGAACGCTGCCGAAAAGATAGACCGTCGCCTTGCCGCTTGTGACCTTCCACAGCAGGGGGGCACCGATCGGCCCCGCCACGGCGTCGCGAGCATCCGCCGCTACCGGTACAGAGGCGGCCACGGGCCGGGAGATCGCCACGCCCTGTTGGGACACCGGCAAGGCCGACCACGCTGTAACCGCCAGCGCACCGGCCAGCAGCCCGATACAGGTATCGCGCACCCATTCGGGGGTGCCGGCCATGCCAATACGTATCCGTTGGCGAATATGGCTCGAATTCATGCAAAACGCCCTTCGTCGGGGGAAGACGAAGGGCGTGCCTGCAAGCCGGATGCCGGTTGTTAAGCCTTAGTTAACCATTTCGACCGTGATGCCGCGCGCCTTGAGCATCGCGATGACGCTGTCCTTGCCTACCAGATGGCCGCCGCCAACGGCGACGAATACAGTGCCCTTGCCAGCCAGGATCTGTTCGATCTGCGGCACCCATTTGGCGTTACGGTCGACCAGCAGGCGCTGGTACAGGGCCGGATCGTTGTCGGTGCCGAACTTGTTCATCTCGGTATTCAGCCCGGCTTCATCACCCCGCATCCAGGCATTGAACAGGCGATCAAGCGTATTGTCCGCCTTGCCCACCTCTTCCAGCATCTGGCGAAGGCCCTTAAGGTCTTCTTCCTCGGTACCGCTGGCCAGCATCTTCATCTGGTCCTCCGCGGTTTCGAAGCCCCGTATCGGCATCTGGCGTTCACGCGCCAGCTTCAGCAGGGTCAGGTCGACGCCGGACTGGGCGTCGTATCCCAGCCGCATGGCTTCAAGCTGAAGCAGGGTCAGGCTGAGCATCCATTTTTTCAGCGGCATGATTTGTTGGACGGTCATGCCCTTGCCCGCAAGAATGCCTTCTAGTTTCGCGATTTCTTCCGGAGTCAGTCCGGCCGTCGCCTTGCCGTTGGGATCAAGGCCATAGCGCTGGACCAGGCCGATCATCTTGGCCTGGTCGTCCATATCGGTCAGTTCCAGCCACAGGGTTTCCGATTTGGAGAAGGCATCCTTGACCTTGGGCGTCTGCCATTCGACGCCGGGCTTCATCAGGTGGATACTGCCGAACAGGTAGACGGTCGAGTCGTGGTCCTTGACGACCCACATGAGCGGCGTGGGCGCCTCCGCGCGCGCTTCGACAGGCGCCAGGCCGGCAAAGGCCATGCCCAGAGCGGCAAAGCCGAGAACAAGGCCCGCCGCGCGATGCAGGCTGTTGGCGACGAATGTTTTTATGATCATGAATTATCCCCCTTTGAGGTGTAATGCCCGGTCATTCGGGCGAGAAAATGTCTTCGATCTTCAGACCGAACAGGGCCGAAATCGAAAAGGCCAGTGGCAAGGATGGGTCGAACTTGCCCGTTTCTATGGCGTTTACTGTCTGGCGCGATACTTTCAGGCGCTCAGCCAGTTCGGCTTGAGACCAGTCCCTTTCGGCGCGCAATACTTTTATGCGATTCTTCATGGCCTCACTTGCGCTTGAGCCACCACAGAGCCCACACGATCACGTAGCCCGCGGTCATCAGACTTAAGACCGTGAAAATGCCCCCCCGGAACGCATCCGCGAGTGTCAAGGTTCCGTTCAGAAAAGGACTCAACCAGGCTCCGTCGAAAACGGCATCAGCGCCTAGCAAGGCAAAGGTCAATACCATGCCGACACTACCGCCCCAAAACCAAGACCACTTATGTGCTTCACGGACGGCTTCGTCGGCGCCACGCCACCAAATGATGGTCATGGGCAGGGTTATGGCTGAAACGAGGCCAACGGCAATAACGTAATAACGGGTGGTCGGGGCTTCCATTCCCAACACCATCCATCCCATACTTATGGCCAGACCCGCGATCGCCGCAGCCGCATAGACCATTCCCAAAGACAGGCTCTTCATTTTCATGCCTCCACAATGACAAGTTTCTTTTACATTTGGAGTCGGAAAATTGTCAAGTATACTTGTCAAAAAGTCGCTTAGCTTTGACAGGAATGCAACTTTTCGTGCGCTGCAGCATTATATGTGAGAGTGGGCGTGCTAAGGTGCACATAATGGCCCGGCTTTTGCAGTTTCGCGGCCTGACAACAAACGACTGTACCAAAGGCTGGCATGCTTACCTGTGAACGCGTTCGGGCGAATGATCTGACCGATCGGGATATCGCCCTCTGGCATACCATGCAGGCGGAAACCCCAGCCTTTCGTTCACCCCTGCTCTCTCCGGAATTTGCCCGCGCGGTCGCCGCGGTGCGCGACGATGTCCGGGTTCTGGTCGTTCGCCGAAATGGCAAGACCGTCGGCTTCCTGCCCGTCCATATCCGCCCCGGCGCCTTTGCCCGGCCGGCCGGCGCGCCCTTTTCCGACTACAGCGCCCTGATCACCCACCCTCTGCCTGGCCTGCATATCGGCGAGGTGCTGAAGGCGGCCCGCCTCAACTCCTATCAGGCTATCGGCCTGATCGATCCGTACAATGTCTTCGGCGAGACACCGGATGCCGAAATGGACGATGCCTTCGCCATCGACCTGTCACACGGCGAGACGTCGAACAATGCGTTCAAGAAGCTGCTTAAGAACATTCGCCGATTGACGCGCAACATCGAGGAAGCCCATGGCGCCTTGCGTTTCATTGTCGGCGATCGCGATCCTGCGCACTTCGACGCCATGATCGCCCTGAAACGGCAGCAGACCCGCGACACCGGCCTGCACGACTTCCTGGCGGCCGACTGGGTTCAGCGCCTGTTCGCCCACCTTCTGGCCGCGCCACAGACCGGCCTGCACGGCTTCATGGTCACGCTGATGGCGGGGGACAAGCCCGCTCTCTATCACTTCGGCGTTCGCCTCGGCGACCGCGCCCACCCGTGGGTGTCGAGCTACGATCCCGCCTTTTCGCCGTTTTCGCCGGGCCAGCTTTTCCTGAACCTGTGTCCGGAACCGTTGCGTGAGGCCGGGGTCAGTTATTATGACCTGTCGACCGGCGACCAGAAATACAAGGCGATCTTTTCCAACACCACCTTCGCGGTTCGGCACGCGCGCATCTATTCCGACGCGCGGCCGGCACGCTTCCAGGCACAGATCGAACGCCTGACGCTCGACACCCGCAAAGCCTTGGGTCCGCGTATCGACGAAGTCGTCGCCCGCCTCAATCGCCGCTTCGATCACATCGCCACGCTGGAGCTGGATACCCTCAGTCGCATGCGCGGCGTGGCCTTCGCCTTTTCAAACGTCGGAAAACGTCAGCGGGTTCACCAAGGTTAAACGGAGTTCGTGGATACTGAGATGATGGACACCCTTCCGTTTCCCGCCAGTTCCACACCGGCTGCCTCCGCCGCGCGCAGCGTGAGTGTGATCATCCCGACCTTCCGCCGTCCGCAAGGCTTGGCTTTGGCCATGAACTCCGTAGTGGCGCAATCCGGGATTGACGACATCGTCCTCAGCCTGATCATCTGCGACAACAGCCCCGAAGCCTCGGCCCGCGCCCAGGTGGCGGCGTTTGCCGCGGCGGCGCCGATCGCCGTAACCTATGTCCATGAGCCGAAGACCGGTGTCGCCAACGCGCGCAATTCGGCCGTAGCCGCCGCACACACCGCTTTCATCGCCTTTCTTGACGACGACGAAGAAGCACCGCCGACATGGCTGTCCGCGCTTCTCGGCACGCAAACGCAGTTCGACGCCGATGTCGTCTTCGGCCCGGTCTCGGCGCGGCTGATGGACGACAGCGTCCGGTATCCCCACTATTTCGAAGCCTTCTTCTCGCGCAACGGGCCGGCGGCGTCGCAAGCCATCGACGTCTATTACGGCTGCGGCAACAGCCTGATCCGCCGCGCCGTCATGCCGACGCATAAGCCCTTCTGCACGGACCACAACGATATGGGCGGCGAGGACGACAAGCTGTTCTATGGCCTGAAGGCCAGGGGTGCACGCATGGCGTGGTCTGCGGAAGCCACCGTCTTCGAGGACGTGCCTCCGTCGCGCTCGACGCTCCACTATACGCTCAGGCGCGCCTTTGCCTATGGCCAGGGTCCAAGCTTTTCGGCGGCGCTTGGCCACAAGCCGCTGACCTGTGCCGCGTGGATGCTGCAAGGCGTGGTCCAGGGCCTGCTGTTTTCCGTCGTCGGCGGCGCAATGTACCTGATGGGCAATGTCGAGAGCGCCTACCGTCTCGACAAGGCGGCACGCGGCTTCGGCAAGCTGATGTGGTTCCCTCCATTCAAGATCGGCTTCTACGGCCAGGCGCTGCTGCGCGCCGACGCGCCGGGGAGATAATCATGCCGGAAACCTTTCAAGATCTGCTGCACTGGACGCCCGAACTTCAGAAGCGCTTCACGCGCGACAACCTGTTGTTCCAGCATGACCTGCACACATCGGAGCTGTTTTCCGATGAAGCCCTGATCGCCCTGATCGACCGCTTTCCGCGCGAAGGCGTGGAGGTCTTCACCATGGGCTACGACCCGACCAACTGGAAACAGTGGTTCTTCGGGCGGCGCAGCAACCGCGACGGCAGCGATCTCGATGGCCGCCAGCTGATGGAGGGCGTGCGCGCCGGCCGGCTGTGGCTGAACCTGCGCAAGGTCAACCACCACGATCCGTCCGTCGGCGCCCTCTGCGACCGCATGTTTGAGGAAATCTCGGCCAGGACGGGCATTTCGACATTGAAGCCCGACCTGGGCCTTTTGATCTCATCGCCCAACGGCCACGTCTTCTACCATCTCGACATGCCGCTGGTCATGCTGTGGCAGATCCGCGGTGTAAAGACCGTCTACCTCTATCCGCCCCAGGCGCCGTGCGTCGCCGACGAGGTCCTGGAAGGGATCGCCCTGCGCGAGTCGGATGAGCAGATGCGTTTCGATCCGGCCTTCGACCGTCTGGCCTATGTCCATGATCTCAAGCCCGGCGAAATGCTGACCTGGGTCCAGAACGCGCCGCATCGCATCGTCAACCGCGACATGGTCAATGTGTCGCTGTCGATCGAGTTCATGA
>CAMLLA010000264.1 GCA_946480525.1 uncultured Asticcacaulis sp.
ACCTGCGACCCCTTGACCCCCAGTCAAGTGCGCTACCAGGCTGCGCCACGCTCCGTCATTGTCTCACCGGACACGGTTCCGTTACCGGCAAGGATGCGGCTTATAGAGGTGAAACCCGGCCCCCGCAATCCCTGGACGGGACTTTCCCGAGAATTTTCCACCGCTACCGGATAACGGGGACTGAATCAGGAAAACTTGCCGCGATTGACGCCGCGGCCATTGCGGCCAAGCTGACGCCCAAGGGTTTCCTGCGCCTCTTCCAGGGCCTTGGCGATATTGAGGAACTTGTCACGCGTTTCCTGAGACATCTTCTGCATCGACGCCAGATCGGCGGGCGTAAAGGCATAGGCCGTGCCCCCGGCGTCCGCCACCGCCTCATCGACGTCGGTGGCTACGACAAGTCCGGATTCGGTTGCGATCGAGACATCGCCGGCACTCGCCGCATGGGCGCCGAGAATCGCCTTCTGGCCTTCGTCCTTGAACAGCTTCTGAACGCCACGGATAGTATATCCGCGATCGTACAGCAGCGTCTTGACCCCCATCAGCATATCGATGTCCTGAGGACGGTAGAACCGACGGCCGCCGGCGCGCTTTGTCGGGCGGATAAAAGGAAACTTGGTTTCCCAGAAACGCAGCACGTGTTGCTGCACGCCGAGCTGATCGGCTGTTTCGGATATGGTTCTTAAGGCTAAAGGGCCCTTGCTCACGACTGTCCCGCACTAACTCTTAGGGTTTTTGGGGATTACTCGTGAGTGCCGGCGTCGACGCGGGCCTTCATGATCTGCGAGGCGCGGAACGAGATCACCTTGCGCGGATCGATGGCGGCAGGCTTTCCGGTCTTCGGATTGCGGCCGATGCGCGCGTTCTTGTCGCGGACCTGGAAGACGCCAAAGCCGGACAGTTTGACCATCTCGCCACGTTCCAGCGCCTCGACCACCAGGTCCAGCGTCCGCTCGACGATCGCTGCGCATTCCTGGCGCGGCAGACCCAGCTCATTGTGAACGTCTTCGAACAGTTCAGCGCGCGTAAGGGTTTGCGTTTTCATAGTCAGCTCCGGCTTGTTCTAATTCGGCATCTGAGGCGCTTTCAAGCAAGCGCGAAAAAACAAATGGCAGGACAGGCATAGCATGAGTCGCCAATAAGTCACCATGTCCGGTCAGGGCACAATGGCGCAATTTCCCGCCTTGGTCAAAGGCTTAAGGCCAAATGGTCACAGAAAACATCGGACTGGGGAAAATATCCCACATCACAGAGTGCTACGGCGAAACCAAGGAAAATCAGATACCTGCCCCCCAGATTGGAACCGTAACCTCATCGGCTACAGCCGTATCGCCGCCGCGCCCCAGGTCAGGCCGCCCCCCAGGGCTTCAATCAGGACGACGTCACCCGGCTTGATCCGCCCGTCTCTGACACCTTCGTACCACGCAAGCGGGATCGAGGCAGCCGAGGTGTTGGCGTGGAAGGCGACGGTCGATATCACCTTGTGCTCATCCAGCCCCAGACGTTCGGCCACGCCATTCAGAATGCGTTGATTGGCCTGATGCGGGATGAACCAGTCGATATCCCCTATCGTCAGATTCGACTTTTCGACCGCCGCTTCAATGGCTTGGGCGATCTTATGTACCGCGTGCTTGAAGACCTGATTGCCCTGCATGCGGATCTTGCCTATGCGGTTGTCGGCTTCGAACACGCCGCCATCGACATAGAGAAGGTCCGTCTTGGTGCCGTCGCAGCGCAGGTCAAAACCGAGAATGCCGGTATCGGCATTGCCGCCCTCCCCTTCGATCGGCTCGAGCACCACCGCGCCCGCGCCATCGCCGAACAGGATGCAGGTGCCGCGGTCGGTATAATCCAACAGGCGCGACATGGCCTCCGCGCCAATCACCAGCACACAACGGCTCATGCCGCGCGCCACGAAGCCGTCGGCGACGCCAAGTGCATAGACGAAGCCCGAACACACGGCCTGAACGTCGAACGCCGGACACGGTGCGATACCCAGCTTCTGCTGTACGATCGATGCCGTCGAAGGGAACGGCATGTCGGGCGTCGTCGTCGCCACGACGATCATATCGACGTCGGCCGGCGTCTTGCCCGCCGCCGCCAAGGCAACTTTCGCGGCTTCGACCGCCAGATCAGATGTCTTGCCGCCGTCTTCGATGACGTGACGCTGACGAATACCCGTCCGCTCGACGATCCACTCATCGGACGTCTCCACGATCTGAGCCATATCGTGGTTCGTCATAATCCTGGGAGGCAGGTAGCCGCCGACACCGGTCACGGCGGATCTCAAAACGCGCATGTGTTACGAAACCTTATTGTCCGCCGTCAGGGCGAGACCTTTGATATCTGTTGCCGGGGCGCTTTCCGCAAGGCCGGCGTCGGTTGCCGCCTGGGCGGCAGCGAGATTATGTGTAAGCTGGGCCAGCGAATTGGCCAGATCCTGCTGATAGCCACTGGCCGCCAGGGAAACACCGACCTTCACCGCATTGGCGAACGAGCGCGCATCGGCGCCGCCGTGGCTCTTGATGACAATGCCATTCAGTCCCAGTAAGGGCCCGCCATTGGCCTCACCGGGATCTATTCGGCTCAACGTCTTTTTCAGTGCCGGCTTGGCCAGCATGCCGCCGATCATCGCCAGCGGCGACGATTTAAACGCCGTTCTCAGCATATCCTGCATGAAGCGTGCGGCGCCCTCGGCGGTTTTGAGCGCGATATTGCCGGTAAAGCCATCGGTCACGACGACATCGGTTGTGCCCTCGCACAGGTCCGTGCCTTCGACAAAACCGTGATAATTGAGACCGAAGGCATTGGCACGCAGCAGGCGGTGCGCTTCGCGGACCTCGTCATGCCCCTTCAGATCTTCGGACCCGACATTCAAAAGGCCGATCGACGGCTTGTCGACCCCGCGAACCGCGCGGTGAAAGGCTGCGCCCATCAATGCGAACTCGATCAGCTGGCGGGCATCCGACGTCACATTGGCGCCGACATCGAGAACGGTACCGAAACCATGCTGGTTCGGCCACGAGCAACCTATGGCCGGCCGCTCCAGGTCATGGGTCAGCATCTTGAGGATCATCTTCGACAGAGCCATCAGGGCGCCGGTATTGCCGGCAGAGATGACGGCGGCCGCCTCGCCCAACTTCACGGCGTGAATGGCATTGGCGAGGCTTGTATTCCGGCGCCGGATCGCCTGGGCCGGCTTTTCGTCCATAGCAATGGACTGATCGGTGTGGCGCACCACGCTGCGCGCCTTGAGATCCGGATGCTTGCCGAGTTCCTGTTCGATCCTGGCGCTGTCGCCATGAAGCTGAAAGAACAGCCGGTCATTGGTTTTCAGGGCAATGGCGGCGCCCGCTACGGTCACCGCAGGGCCATGATCGCCTCCCATGGCGTCAATGGCAATCACCAGGGCGTTCTCAGGAGCGCTCTTCGGCGACGGGTCCAACGGCGTTTCTACTAGTGTCGACACGGACGGATACAAACCCCGTAAAACTGGCAAACCCTGTACAGCGTTTCCGCGCACTGTCCGAGGGTGAAGACAGGCCGGCGATTGAGGCGAAAATAACGTTTGTTCGCAAGCATGCAAGCCTCAGTTTGCGAAGCAAAGCATTTCCAGGCGAAGTGGCCCCGGTTCACCGTCAGGAAATGCGACAATCAAAAAAGTCAGTTCATTCCTCGCGCTTCAGCCTGGCCAGGACAGCGAAAGGCGACGGCTCCGGCTCGGCTTCCGGCTCCTCGAACACCACGCCCGGCTTGCGTGCAAAGGGGTCATAGGCTTCGCCCAACGCCTCTATGGCATACTGGCCAATGTCGATCTGGCCGTTGCCGACGACATCAGGTTCATCGAGATCGTCCAGGCTGAGTTCGTTTTCGCCGACAGGTGTAACTTCGTCCGTCACATCGGCCGCCTGAATGACATCAACCTCGATCTCACTGGCGATGGGATGGCTGAAGGGCTCCAGACTGACGCCGCACTCCTGAGTGACATCACCATCCAGTATAACGCGCACGCGAACCACCGGCTTGATCCCCGGCAGGCTGCGCGTCTCGGCGTGAACCTTAAGTGCGTTCAACGAAACCATGCCGAATGATTCGGCGATTTTCGTCCGCGTCGCTTCATCGGCCGTCAGGTCGAGCACAAGACCTCGCCGCGCAGCGTCAAACCGCACCGTGTGCGTCCACAGGCTCTCATCCGAAGGGGAATCACTCATAACTGTCTCTCTCAGGCGGTGTGTTCGGCGTCGACAGACTCAACAGCCTGCCCAGCCATCTCAAGGGGCTGCGGTTCCTGCCAGTCGATCCGTCCCGCCAGGATATCGTCGACCGACAAGGCGGCGCGCGTATCATTGATGTAGTCCGCAAAGCTCAGGGCGGCGGCGGGCACGCCGCCGTCCTCACGCTCATCGACTTCGCCTTCGAAGCCGACGCCGGCGAAGATCGTGCGCGCGGCATAGCCAGCCTGTGCTTCACGGCTGGCGAAGGCGGCCCAAAGTTCTTCCCAGCGTTTCATGCGCGTATAGATGACCTGCGTCAGCGGCTTCATCTTCTTCGGCACGCTGAGGTCCCCCGTCCCCTGCTCGCGAAGCGTACTGTCCAGCGCCAGAATAAAGGCATCGAACAGGGCCTGAGCCGTGTCCCGCGCCTGCTCATGGCGGCGATCTTCTGACGGCACGGCTTTCAGGACGTGTATAACCATGCCGACATGAAACGTCAGCAGTTCAAAGCGCGCGCCTATGGCGTCTTCGATCGCGTAGTCGAGATAAAATATCGGCAGACGCGATTGCGATACGCACGACGCATAGAGCTTTTCGCCTGTGCGTGTAACGGCCCGGGGCTGGAAAAAGGTTTTGAGGCGGTCGAGATTGAACTGCATGCTGGCGTCCCCGCGGCTGTCGCCAAGTCTTGGACCAAGTCTGTGGCAAGCCTGCGAAAAAATACCTTGTAACGGGCCTTCTTTCGGCCTTACCCTTGCCGTAAGCCCTATTTCGTTATAGGTCAAACGGGTTTCGCGCCACGCTGAAGGATTTTCATGGCTCCGCGTCTGCACGCTTTTGCACTCAAGTCTGTTGTGTCCCTTGGCGCCCTGGGCGCCATGCTGATGATGTCGGCCTGTGCGCCGACCCTGAAGCAGACCGGCTATCTGCAATACGACGCCAACCCGGCCACCGATATCGCCGTGGGCGATACCGAAGCGTCCGTGCTCGACAAGCTGGGCACACCGTCGCAGACCTCCCTCTACGATCCGTCCGAATGGTACTATATCGACCAGGTGTCGATGAAGATGACCTACAAGCAACCCAAGGTGACGTCGCGCAATGTCACGGTCGTCAAGTTCGACAAGGACGCCAAGACGGTCACGGCCGTAAAGACGCTGACCCTGGCCGATGGCCGCAACCTGACGCCGACGCCGGAAAAGACCCCGACCCGTGGCCGTTCGCTGACCGCGCTTGAACAGATCCTCGGCACTGTCGGCCAGCAACGCATCGACAACAGCCGCGATACCGATCCCGGCCGGCAGCGCCGCCGCGAATAGCCGCGAAATCACAGTTTCAGAAAAGCCCCGGATGTTTGTCCGGGGCTTTTTTGTGGTCCACAGATTACACAGATTAGCACAGATGGTCCGAGCAAACGGACAAGGCTGCGCTGAAGCCGCACAACATATCGACAGCGCAAAGCGCTGTCATTTTAGTGAGATCATCTCACGCCTCTGCGCCCACTCGCACGAATAATCTGTGCCAATCTGTGTAATCTGTGGACCACAAAAAAAGCCCCGCGATCGCTCGCGGGGCTTCCTCGTTCACTACCTGATGGATCAGTGACCGCCGGCCAGGACCGCCAGCATCAACAAAGCGACGATGTTGGTGATCTTGATCATCGGATTGATCGCCGGGCCGGCTGTATCCTTGTAAGGATCGCCGACAGTGTCGCCGGTCACGGAAGCCTTGTGGGCATCGGAGCCCTTCAGGTGCTTGACGCCGTCCTTGTCGACGAAGCCGTCTTCGAAAGACTTCTTGGCATTGTCCCAGGCGCCGCCACCCGAGGTCATCGAGATGGCGACGAAGAGGCCGGTGACGATGACGCCCATCAGCATGGCGC
>CAMLLA010000265.1 GCA_946480525.1 uncultured Asticcacaulis sp.
GGCGCGCCATGGGCTTACGTGGTTACGACACGGCGCTGAAACTGGCCGGTCTGACCTTGGGCGACGCCGTCCTGAAGGATCTGACGACGCCTGAGGTCAACTGGAACGGCCAACGCCGCGGCGGAACGTGGTCGCAGGCCAGCGAAGACGCGCTGCTGAGCGGTGAGGTCGACGTCATCTACGCCAAGGGCGCGCCGGCCGTCGCCTTGAAGGAAAAGCACGGACTTGAGGTCGTGCTCGATCTCAATACGCTCGAAGATCCGGCTTTGCGCATCAACAATGGTACGCCGCGACCGATCACCGTCCATCGTCACTTCCTCGACGACAAGCCGGAACTGGTGGCGCTGTACCTTCAGGTGCTCAACTACGCATCCGACTGGGCCAAGGCCAATCCGCACCGCGTCGCCGACATTGTCGCCACGGAGACCAATACGACGGCCGACGCCGTTCGCCAGGGCTATGGCGACAAACTGGCGCGCAGCTTCGATGTCAGCCTGTCGCCAGAGCGCATCGCCGCCTTCCAGGACCAGGCCGACTTCCTGCGCCGCCACAGCTTGATCAGCGCGTCTGTCGATGTCGCGGCGTGGATCGCGCCTGAGCCGCTGAAAGCCGCCCTCGCCGAGCCCCTGTCCCTTCCCACTCTTGAAACCGCGTGAGGTCCCAATGACCGAATTTTATTGGCAACTGCCGGCTGCCGGCGACAACCGCTCAGGCGCCTTCGACCAGTTGAGCCGCAATACACGTCCGACGCCGAACGCGACCATCCGCGACCTGCGCCGCGACCGGTTCAATAATTTCGACTATTTGAGCCAGGTCGCGCGCGCCGCCGAACTGGCCGGGTTCGACGGCTTGAGCATCCCGGATGACGCTGAGGGTGAGCCGTCGTGGATTGTCGCCGGCGCCATCGCCCGCGAAGTCCGCCGCCCCAGACTGGTGATCGACTTCAGTCCCGGCCTGGGCTCGGCCGTCTATGCCGCCAAGCAGGCCGTGACCTTCCAGCGCTATAGCAATAATCGTCTGGGCTGGGCCCTGGAAAGCAACCCTGACGGCGCCGCCCGGCGCGCGCTTGGTGATTTCGTTGACGATGCGGATATGTCCGCGCGTCTCGAAGAATTCCTGACGGTGTCAAAGGGCGTCGCCAGCCAAGCCGATTTCACCTTCAAGGGCCGCTTCTTTGAAGTGCTGAACGGTGGCTTCGGTGGCCCCCTGAGCGGCCTCGACCTGCCGGAAATCACCCTGTCGGGCACCAGCGACGAGGCGCTCGCCCTGTCGGCCAGGCACGCTGACGTCCACCTCTTCGCGCTCGGCACGCCCGATCTCGAAGGCCGTGTTGCTGAGCTAAAGGCGCTGGCGGCGGAACAGGGCAGGGTGGTCCGAGTCGCCGTCAAGGCGCGCGTTTTCACCCATGACGATGCCGCCCGCGCCCGTACCGACGCCGAGCGCGCCGGCTTCGAGGATGATGCGGACACGCTGGCCGGCGACTTTGCCGGCGTCGCATCCGAACTGGCGCGGCTTGGCGCCGACCGCTTCATCCTCTTCGCCCCGAATAGCCTGGAAACCGCCTACCGTATCGGTGAACGCGTTCTGCCGCTGGTGCGTCAGGCCGCTCGCGAAGCTGCGTAGAAAGGAAACACCATGTCTTCCCAAATCGACTTCTTCTGGCGTCTGCCGACCCACGGCTGCTCGTCCTCCGTCCGCAATCCCGACCTGTCACGCGGCGACTGGGTGCCGCTGAAAGAAGGTAACCAGGCGCCTGGCCTCTATGACGGTGTGTCGGACGGCACGACCTATATCGATCACGTCGCCCAAATCGCCAAGGCGGCGGAAATCTCGGGTTTTCACGGAGGGTTGATCCCCAGCTTTCCGATGACCGACGATCCGTGGGTGATTTCTTCGCATCTGGCGCGTGAAACCAAGACCTTCCGTTTCATGATCGCCTTCCAGCCGGGCTTTATCAATCCGGTCGAGACGGCGCGGCTGACAGCATCTCTGCAACGCGCTACGGGCGGCCGGGCCTTGTTCAACATCATCACCGGCGGCGGCGGTCCTGCGCAACTGTGGTGGGGCGACAGCTTTGCCCATGACGACCGCTATGGCCGCACGACGGAATTTTTGGATATTTTGAAAGGTGTCTGGAAGGATGGGCCATTCAGTTACGATGGCCGTTTCTATTCCGTCGAAGGTGGCGCCTTGCCACCTGCGCTGGCCGCCACCGACCTGCCGGAAATCTACTTCTCGGGCTCGTCGGATGCGGCGCTGGCTTCGGCTTCGAAACATGCCGACTTCTACCTAACCTGGCTGGAACCGTTCGAGCAATTGAAAGCCAAGTTCGCCGCGGTCAAGGAAAAGACCGATGCGCTCGGCCGCCGCATCAAGTGCTCGATCCGTGTCGACCTGATCGCCCGCCCGACCGAGGAAGAAGCCTGGGCCGATGCCAAGGCCGGTTTCGAAGCCACGGCGCACAAACGGTCGGACAGCTTCCGCCAGGCGTCGGACTCGGTCGGCGCCGCCCGCCAGGCCGCTTTCAAGGCGTCCGATGCCAAGCACTATGACGACCTGATCATCGGCCCGAACCTGTGGACCGGCTTCTCGCTGCTGCGCGGCGGTCCGGCGCTCGGCATCGTAGGGTCGTACGAGCAATGCGCCGAACGCCTCGATGAACTGATCGCCCTTGGCGCCGATGGCTTCATCCTGGCCGGCACGCCGCACCTCGAAGAAGCCTACCGCGTCGGCGAAGAAGTCCTGCCGCTCGTCCGTGGCCGCCAGGCCAGCCTGTCCATCGCTGCTGAATAACTGAAAGGATTTTCCCATGACCCAACTGTCTGAAACCGTCCTCGCCTTCATCGAACAGGTCAAGAAGGACGCCGCAACCGCTTTCCGCGGCCTGCGCGACACCCACACCATCTCGCCGGCCGGCACGGTCAACTTCGTCGAGCGCGTGCCCGGCGAACAGCTGATCGTCTCCATCGGCTATCCCGGCCCATTCGCGCCGGACGCCGAACTGAAACCGGCCGTCTATGATTTCGACGGCAACCTCGTCTACGGCGAAGCGAAGAACGCCGGTGGTGGCGGTCGCTATCTGCCGATCTTCCGCAAGCACGACGACATCACGACCGTGAGCCACGTCCATTCGGTCTATCTCGGCGCCTGGTCGCAGGCCCATCGCGCGCTGAAAATCTCCTACGTGCCGGTCCAGCGCTGGACGCGCATCCGCGAACTGCCGGTCTATATCGACCGCCGCCAAGGCGAGGCCAACTACATCCTGGAGCGCCTGGAAGAGGACAAGAGCCACTTCGCCATCCTGGAAGCCAATGGCGGTTCGACCGTCTGGGGCCGCAAGGGCATCCTGTCCCTGGCCAACACCATTGTGAACCTGGAAGAGGGCGCGCGCCTGCAGGCCATCGCTGAAACGCTGGGCGGCTCCAGGACCTACGGTCCGGGAGTGCTGGAACAGCAGTGGAAGATGAGCGGGCTGTGGACTGCCGAAGACGAGGTCAATATTGCCGCGCAATAGAAATTGTGGGACGGCACGTTCCTTGCCGTCCCGCATTTCTGCTTCGGGGAAGAACAGTCAACGGTTACAGAGACGATGCCATTTCCGGTAATGGTGCAATGCAAACGACATGTCGCGCTTACAAGCCAACCATCTCAGACAGTTGACGAGCATCGTTGACCTCAACACCTAAATAGCCCCCGATACTTTCGACCCAGCCGTGCAGCAGCCTCGAATATTGCCGTGTGGGACTATGCGGGCGCCGCCCGTGCTCGGTTACCGGCATTATAGCACTTTCATGCCTTGAGTAGACGCGGGTTCAGTTGGATTCGATATTATGAAAGAAATATTCTCGGAATCAGGAAATGCCGGGCTTGTAGAGAGCGTTGGGGAAATAAACGCGAGTTTGCCGCAAATTTGCGGTTTCACTCCTCGACTTAAATACTGACCTTACTCATGGTGTAAGTTTAAGTTGGCAATTTGGCTGGCGCTATTTGCTGGATATACACTAGACGAACCGAACCTTACACAGGCATTGCGCGTTTGATCATAGTTAATTCATAAAAAAAGAAGGGGCGGATTGTGTGTAATAGTGCATTTTCTGAAATCTTATCAATGTAGTTATCCAACTGAGCCGCAATTTGAGACGGCCAGCCGCATATTGCTCCTCCCCATTCCGGGGCATCAACAGGAGCATGACATGCCAACGTCAAAGAAGTCGACGACCAAAGGTAAGCAAGGTGGTTCCAGCGCCCAGCACGCCGAAGCCGGCAAGCAAAGCCACAAGAATTCCGTCTCGAAGTCCGGGACCAAGGGCGGCGGTTCCGGCCGCAAGGGCTCTGATGACGCCGAGGCGTAAGCAAGGTGAGGGAGGCTCCTGCCTCCCTTTCTTTTTGTCTAGTCACTCGCATATCCGAGCTTTAAAAATGCACGTTGTTGAAATCTTTCTCCCTCTAACGGACAATGAAGGGCAGCCGTTTGCCGGGGCACTGTTTCACCAGGAACGCGTTACGCTGACCGCCAAATTTGACGGCGTAACCGTCTACAGTCGGTCACCAGCCGCGGGCTTCTGGAAAGACGATCAAACAATCGTCAAGGATGACATCGTCATTTTCGAAGTTGTTGCCGCGACTATCGACGCGCAATGGTGGGCGTCATATCGAGCCCACCTGGAACTTACGTTCTGCCAGGAGGTAGTCTTGATCAGGGTGTTTGACGTTAGAGTTATCTGACAACTCAGCCCGCCTGTGGCACAAGCTCAATCTTGGTCCAGCCCTGCTCGCGCTGGTCAAAGTGTTTGAAGGCAGCGACGGCGTCTTCAAGATGGCGGTGCTGGGAAAGAATGATCTTAGGGTTTAGCCGCCCGTCAGCAACCCGCCGAACCAGCTTGTAGGAAAGGTGTCCGATAACAGATGGCCTTGTCGTCAGTAACGCTGTCGGGCGGCTTGACCAGCGTCGTATCGGCAAACGGCACGCGCACCTTTTCGGCCTGCATGCCATCGAAGGGACCGGTCTGCTTCGGCCCGCCGAAAAAGGCCGTGTCGGCTGCCGGGCTTAAACGCAGAGACATCGGCTCCAACCTCTTCAACGATGCCGAGCGGGAAGCCGGCAAGGGGACCTGTCTGGATCGTCGCCATGTCGGCCCACGCCCTGGAGAACGATCGTGCGCGCGCCACCGATGCCGGCATGAATGATTTTCTCGCTAAGCCGTTTACGGCTGTGAATTTGCATCAAAAGCCGGCCTTGGTGGGTTAGCGTTGGTGCCTGTTGCCCGAACTTGCAAATTTACCAATCGAATTTTTACTTTTGCTATGACCCTTTCGCCAATGAGGCGAGAGGTGTCTCTGAGTGATGACACAACAAATTCGATCCGCTTCGATTTCCGGCAAACACAAAGAGGCCACTGCGATTGAAAAAGATCGCACCGAAGCAGTGCTGCGCGCACGCGAAGCGGAACTTTCACGGGTGCAACGGATCGGGCGCGTGGCGGGCATCGATATCGACCTGGCCGACGGCTTGACAACACCTGAGCGGTCACACGAGTACCGGCTGGTCCACGGTCTGTCGCCCAAGGTCGTTTCCGAAACGCATCAGGATTGGCTGAGCCGGCTGCATCCCGACGATCGCGCCCGGGCTGATGTCACCCTGCGCGAGGCCATTGCCGGCGGAGCATCGCGCTATGATAGCGAATACCGCATCATCCGGCCGGATGACGGACAGGTGCGGTGGATTTCCGCCAAGGGTGAGATCGAACGCGATGCGGACGGCACGCCTGTGCGTCTGGTCGGCGCCCACATCGACATCACCGAGCGCAAGCTGGCGGAACAGGCGCTGGCGATAGAGCTGGATGGCATGAAGCGGCTGCAAGAGATGGCGCAACGCGCGCTGACCGCGACGCACATGACGCCCTTGCTGGAAGACCTGCTGGCCGCGGCCATGGCCTTGCACCGCGCGGACTATGGCCTGCTTCAAACCTATGACCCGGGAACAGGCCGCCTCGTGACCGGTGCATACAAGGGCTTGCCGGAGGCATTTCTCGATCGCTTTGCCGATATTGGCCCAGAGGTGATCTCGGCCTGCGGCA